>QIGT01000276.1 GCA_003230835.1 Gammaproteobacteria bacterium | reverse complement strand
TTTGTTGAGCTTGGCGCGCGAGTGCTTCACGAATCAAACGTTTGGCGTCTTCGGCGTCGCCCCAACGATCAATCTCGACCCATTTATCTGCTTCCAGATCTTTGTAGTGTGCAAAAAAATGACTGATCTGTTGCAACGTGATGGCTGGCAGATCAGAACAGTTATGTATGTTTTCATAACGCCGAGTGAGTTTGTTTGAAGGCACTGCAATCACCTTTTCATCGCCACCTGCCTCGTCTTTCATTATCAACACACCGATAGGTCGACAGTTGATCACCGCTCCTGGTGTTACCGCACGCGTGTTCGCCACCAAAACATCGATGGGGTCGCCATCGTCAGATAAGGTATGGGGTACGAAGCCATAATTACCTGGATAACGCATTGAGGTATATAAAAAGCGGTCAACAAACAGAGCGCCAGAGGCCTTATCCATTTCATACTTGATGGGCTCTCCTCCCACCGGTACTTCAATAATTACGTTGATATCGTCCGGCGCATGATTTCCGGCAGGAATCGCTTCTAGGTTCAAATCCAGTTCCTCGTGATAAGCCAGTTGTTTGTATCTAGCAAGATGCGAAAAGGCGGCGCAGTTTAGCCTAGTGCCAGCAGGGCTGCGAGCAGCATCGCCGTGTTCTTAGAATTTACCGACCAAGTCTACAAACCAGCCTTGGTTATCGTATTGGGCGTCGCGAATGTCATCACTAAAGTCGGTAAAATTGTAACCCACACCTACTTTGAAGTGATCACCCACATGGCGATAGACACCTAACAGAACACCTTGGCGATCGTTCTCGCCATGTCTATCGCGCAGCAATCGATATTCGGCTACGCCGTCCCATGCTTTGGTCACATGATAGCGAGCACGTATCACCGCCAGCCCCACACCGTACTCTTGCCAGCTACCGCTGTCGCGAAACATACGTACTTCGCCCTCTTTCAGCGCAATTTTTCCACCGAGTTCCCAACGCTTGCTGATTTGATACAGCGCTTGCGTAGATAGAATGTGTACCCTTTGATCTGGGCGAGAAGCACTTTGGCCAGTGCTCACCAGATCATAGAAATAGCCGTACTTAGTCAGCACATTCCAGCGATCATTGTCTGTGGGCCGGTAGGCGTGGCCGATATCAAATTCTACGAATCGTGCATCTCTGCCACCGTTAAGCTCATCATTGGTCCAAGAAATGTTCAGCTGCCCGAGCCAGCGCTGCGCTTCATTAATAATTCGCGTGTAACTAGAACTCAGTAAGTACTGCTCGCTTTCAAATATCGGACTTTCGTCTTGGCGATATTCCATCTTGGCGCTGAATTTATAGTCGTCACGTTTCACTGAGGCACCAATGGATATCGCGGTGCGTTCATGTTCGTTGAATGACGTTTCGTTGTCTGAAGCTTGCAACAAACTGGTTAACACCCAGTCTTGCTCCGTAGTGTAGTCAAGCCCAAAGGCGTGGCTCACACCAGCATAGGCATCGTCTTTACCAAACTGGCTCTCGGTGAATATGCCAAACTTGTTACCAAAATCTCGCCGCTGACCGACCGTGAGCAAGTTGCGTTCGCCAAAGGTACGATCAGGATCGACGCTATAGCTACCATACAACTCATGCCCTTCGGCAAGCCGATAGTTTCCAGAAAATTGGCTGATGGCACCTGGCCCAACCCCACCTTTCATATTGAGATTGAGATTGTCCGCTGGTGAGTATTCGAAACCGCCTGTCAGCGCGTGGCCACGATCACCATCACTGGCTTCAATGCTCATCGCCGTATGTTCGCTAAGCTGGGTGTTAAGACCCACAGCATACAAATCGTTGTCTTCGTAATTTCCTGTTTCGCTGACGCCCGTTTGCACCGCCGCATAGAGGGTTTGGCTGTCGTTCAAATCAAAGCCCAGTCGTACGCCTGCCAACAGACCGTCACCAGCGCGCGTGGTGGCTGGCGTAGTGCCCTGTCGCTCAAGGTCTTCATAGCGCACCTCACCACCTAAGGTGATTTTACCTAGGCGCAGATCCGCTTGTATTCGAGCAATGCGGCTATGGGAAATGGTTTCCTCTTCGAGTTCTGCATACCCACCCGACAGCTTCAGGTTATCTGCAGCTTGATAGAAATAATCTACTCCCTGTTCTGTCACCTTGGTGCCTTGAGGGAGCCGACCCGCTGAAAACTCCGCATCTCTTTCTTTCCACCAACCACGCACATCACCGCGCAAGTTTTCATTCAACTCTTGGAGATTAACCCGACCCTCAATGGCGACTGCATCGCCGCGTTGTAAAGTACCGGGTAAGGTAGAGTTTTGTGACAAGAAGCTTAAGCCACCGTCCGCCGAAGCAAAGTTGGCTTCGCTTTGACGCGCTTCGCTTTGCGCGATTTCAGCACGCAAGTAGGTGCCACGACCCGCTTTGAGGGTGACATCGATACCTTGAAGATCAAAATCTGTACCTGCGCGCTCATCAACAACTTTACTGATCCCTACGGCCAAATGATCGCCAAACCACGCTTGGGCGCGCCCACCAAAGGTAGCATCCTCGGCTTCAAAGCCCACCGGGATATATTCGTAATCCACCAGTAGGTGCACCTCATCCCCATCGAGTGGCGTCGAGCGAATGATCGCTGGCACTAAACTGTTGACTACCTGGGACAGCGGCGCACGCAATATGATGCGACCCTGTAGCGCATCAATTTCGTAGTCTCGCCCTTCAATGAAGTCTTGGCGTTCTACCACTTGTTGGGTGTCGCGTTGACGCACTTCGACCCAAACTTTCTCCGAACCTTGCACCACATCAGTGTGCCTTAAGTAGTAAAGCGAACCACCGGTAGCTTGAAAACTCACATGAGCTGCAGCACTTTGCGCCTTGGAAGCAAACAAAGTCACCGCGCGTTTGGCATCGCCGTAGCGTGTTGTTTGCATACTCTTGTGCGTGAGCTTGGCCCCATATAGCGAGCGGTTGTACTGCATATATTCGGTGTCGGTCATACCCGTGTTGAAATTACCCCACAACACCTGATTGCGATTCCAATCTACGCGCAGGTAAAAAGCACCCTGGGTATCGACATCACTCACGGTGGTGGAATCGTCACCATACACGGCGTAATAACGGTCAGGATCAAGTTGCCGAAACAGGCGGCGTGGATCTTCGCGTCGTAAATTGTCGCCAAAGTTGCGCAGCTCATCTTCGGTACTGTCCATTTGCGCAGTGATCAAGTATTTCCCCTTGATCTTCGCCTTAGCATAGAAGGCTAAACGGCCATCTACAAAAACAGATTCATCAAAATGATCATCTACAGACAGGGGTTCAAAGTCACCACTCAGATCATGTTGGCCAAAGGTCAGATTGGCCAAAGCCACCACAAAGCTATAATTATCATCCACTGTCGGTGTGAGCGTTTGTTGCCACCCTCGACCTTGTCGCGTGCCACTGACAACAATATTGTGAGCGCCTTTTGGTGCGTGGTATTCAACCGCGAAGCGCCCATTCGCATCAACCGGCACAGTCATGTCACCCACTTGCACATGCTCACCAGCAACAAAGTCATCGCCATGAATACGAATGCGGCTACCTTGCATCACAATACCCTGCTTGTTCAGGTTCGATTGGCCCCAGACTGATTCAGCTTCGCCTCGAACCAAGTTGGTTTTGTTGTCTGCAACCACCTTAACCAGCCTGGCATGGGTAGTGTCTTGTTGGCCATGTACGCCAAACGCGCGCAGCACATAGGCGAGCTGTTGGCCCGGATGCAATACCAGCTCATCATCTAGATATTCAAATGCGTGGGGGTAGCTTAACGAATCAGCTGTTAAACTGATCAATGGGCGTACCAGGTCTGTATCGTCGGCCCGATAGATATCGAGCTGATAGGTCTTCACAAATTCGCCGTAGTTGGAAAATGCTGCAAAATCTAGCGGATCTACCATATGACCGGTACTGTCTACCGCCAACTCAGATAGCGCTAAAACTTCTAATTGAGGATTTAGGGCTAGGGCATCTTCGGTCATCCACAATTGACCGCCACCCGTTACCTTTTGTGTTTCGCTCATTTGTATCGGGGCGATAGGTTCATAACGAGTAGCAATCGTTCCGGCATCATGTTGATAGGTCAACTTGATTTCAACGCGACGATTGAGCAATCGTCCATATTCGGAATTATTGTCTGCAATAGGCTGGGTTGCCCCCATCGCTGTCACCACGATATCTTGATCTGCAATGGACAAAGTTTCAGCCAGAAAGTGCGCCACGCTTTGGGCGCGTTGCTGTGCCAACGTATGGTTACCTGTTGCATCGCTATAGGGTGTGGTGTCTGCATGGCCCACTACTTCTATGCGGCTGATTTGCTTACTGGAAAATGATGTCAGCGTCCTAGCAAGTCCGCGCTGAATATCTTGCGACATCACCACCACTGCAGATTCGAATCGAACCGGTTCTAAACTGATGGTGCTGGCTTCATGTATTGTTTTGATTTCATCTTGGCCGCTCACATCTGTCAGGTTGTGTATTTCCGATTCAATCACCTCCTCGTCAAATACCACTTCGATTTCGACCCGGCGGTTCAAAGCCATCCCGGTACGGCTTGAGTTACTGGCGATGGCTTGGCGATCTGCCATACCCGCAGATTCGATCATGCTGGGCGCCAGCTGTAATTGTTGAGCGACAATTTTAGCAACCTCTTGGGCCCTGGCTTCTGACAATCCTTGGTTATCGACATAGCGTACTTGGGCGCGAACACTCAAAGGTTCATTGTCGGTATGCCCGACAAACCGTAAACGCAGATTGGCACGGTCTTGATACTGCGCCAGCAGTGCTCGAAGTTTGGTTAGATAACTGGCGGGCACATCAGATTGACCCGATTCAAACCGAACGGGTTCTATACGCTGTGCTAGATGGCGGGTAACGGTGCGAATGACGTTCACCTGCGCCAACTCTTCAAGCAAGACACCCTCTCTACCCGGCAACTGCACCGCAAAATTAATTTTCGACATGAGGGCCTGAGTGAGTCGAATAACGCGAGGATTTTCGCTCACCACTTGGGCGCCATCAGGTAAGGTTGCTGTATCGAGTTTCAATATGAAATTGGCACCGCGCTCGGCTCGGGAAACCTCGACATCTGCAATATGATAGCGGCCATGTCTGTCGGTTTCGATCAATAGTCCGCCTACACTGGCGAGTCGCACGCCGGCAAGACCAGCCTCGTCGTCATCTTGCCAGCCGTTACCATTAGCGTCGTTAAAGACTTTGCCGATGACCGTGGTACGTTCGAATATAGGATCGGAAACCACATCAACAGATGCAGACGCGGTGTTACCAATGATCGTGCCACCCAATAGCGGGCTCACCGTGTTGACGTACTCACCTTGGGTGACGCCAGTACTTACCCGAGCTAAATAGCGCAGGGCCACAGTGGTCATTGGTGGCGCCGTGAAAGGTCCGATGATTACCGGATCGATACCCTGTGCATCGATACTGACTATCACATCATCCAGCGTATCCAACACGCCGTCGCTGCCAGGTAAGCGCAAAGATTGTGAACCCTCTACGAACTGAAAACCTGGGGGTAAATTATCTAGCAGGTCGATCCCTGGGATAGCGCTGGCGGTGAGATTAGTAACCAACAGCTCATATCCCACCAGGTCACCTATCACCGCGGTGGTTTTCGTGACGTTCTTAGTAATATTAAGCAGCATCAAATCTGCACCCTGAGCGATCAGGTCTAACGGGATGTGATTGTTAGCCACCGAACCGTCACCGACACCCACAGACCATTGCAGATAGTAGGTCGTATCAGCGTTACGTTGTGGCTGACCTGTTTGCGGCTGCACCAAGCAGGCATTCAGCAATTCGGATGGGTTTACACAGGCGGACACCGCTAATGGACTGGACTGCGTAGGCAACACGACGGAAGGTGTCGCACGAAAACTTGAGGGCGTATCAACAATTTGAATTCGATAGTTGCTGGTTGTGTTCGGGCACGCCGACGCAGCTCCAGTTTGCACATCAAAACGGTACGCGGCATCTGCGCCTATGGTTTGGTTTTGCTGTCCAGGTAGTAAACAGGCCGCAGGTAATACAGTGCCTAAGTTGTCTAGCAGTGCAAGAGTCACACCGGGCACAAGGTCGCGCTCTATGCTGGCATAAACACGCCCGCCAGGCACCACCGGGAAGTCTGCTCTGACAATAGTGTTGTCGAGCAGTTCGACAATTCTTTCTCCCCACACAACGTTATTGTCTGGATGGCGGAACTGCACAGTGTAGGTTGCAGCGGGTAAGTCCAACACTTGATAGTTGCCATTGCTATCGGTGAACGTAGTTGCTACAACCATACCTTGTTCATTCAACACCTCTACGCGCCAAGCCGGTAAGCGTAGATCGCCATCGTCTAACACGGCATCCAAATTCAAATCTTCAAATACAGACCCCACCAGGCCAGCAGGCAGTGGCACTGGGGTTGGGTCATCTTCACCGGGACTGCCCGGATCGCCATCGTCGTTAGGATCGGGGTTCGAACCATCATCAGATGGGTCGCTGCTCATGTTGCCTTCGGGGTCTTCGGCACTCACCACAACTTGGTTGGCAAAGGGACCCGTAGCCCCGTTCAAAACTACTGCAACAGCAAACTCAATGGAGGCGGTTTCGCCAGCGCCTAAAGACTCTGTTCCACTTAATAATTGTGTATCCGATGCGCCATCAAAATTCGCATTCGCCTCGGACAAACTGCCACTCACAATAACCGGCGCAACCACTGAGGTTTCGGCAGGTGATGGAAATGCAGCGGCAAGGTCTTCAACAATACGTACATTGTCCAGATCAACTGAGCCTAAGTTCTCTGCGATCAGGCGGAAGCTAACAATGATCTCATCTGCCGATACCACCTGTGTACCGATCACTTGTTTGGCAATACCAATCACCCCAGCAATGGGTTCGGCCGGTAGCTCTATGGGTGTTGGGATGGCTTCTTCTGGGTCACCATCTTGGTTCGGATCAGGCTCAATGCCGTCTGTAGATTGGTCGGTGACCTCATCACCTTGGGGTTCTGTGGCGCGCACTACGGCGATATTTTCAAAATTGGTGACGTCAGACGTCAGTGTAACTTGCAAGTTAAAGCTTATTTCAGCGCGGGCACCTACCGCTAAAGTACTTTGCTGCGCAATCAGCAGATTGATATCCGAGCGACCGTCGTAGTTTGGATTCGGCACCAAACCTCCCTGGGCTTCGAGGTTGCCGAGAATTTGGAACGAGGCAAAGCCTGCGAATACATCCGTTAAGTCATCGGTTACTTGAAGTTGGGTGAGCGTGCTGTCACCTAAATTCTCTACCACAAAACTTAGGCTTAACTCGAAACTACCGGCTTGGCTTGCCCCCGCTTGGCTCGGTATAGGTGCCGTGGCCATTTTCGCCAAACCAATGGCTGATGTTAGTTCTAACTGAATCGGCGTGGGCTGACTGTTATTGGTGGGGTCGCCATCACCATCAGGATCTGGGTTATCACCGTTGGTAGAAGTGTCTGTTACTGGGTTACTCTGCGGGTCTTCACCGCTAGCCTCACCTAAGTTACTAAACTGCATAAGTCCATTGCTCACCACCAGTACGGTGAATTCGATGTTGCCGTGAGCACCGGGTGCTAAGACATTGTCTGCGTCCAACATCTGCGTATCACTGACGCCATCGAATGCAGGGTTTACCCTGAATTCGTCGGAACTCACACCCTCACTCAAAGTGAAGGTGGCAGGCAATGGAAAAGTTTGGCTTAAGTCGTCACTGACTTGGATG
>QIGT01000014.1 GCA_003230835.1 Gammaproteobacteria bacterium | reverse complement strand
CCTTCGGGAGCTTCTCGCGCTTACCACCACGGCGTTGCGCACCTTGCCGATATACTCGATATCACCTGCGGCGCGCGCCTGGTGCTGGCAAACGCGAGAAGCTCTGAGAAAACGATAATTAATCAGAGGTTCCCTAGGACTCCTTCAAGGTGTACTAGGACTTCGGCGCAACACTGGTATGCAGTTGCACTACTTTCGCCCCGCCGATGGGTAGTTCAACATCGGCCTCGTTTGGCACCGTGTCAGCACCCGACATCATATCATCACCCGGCATGTCCACTTGGGCGACTATCTCCTGCACCGGTGGCAGGGGGTCATCCTCGACCACAGGTTCAATCAACGCACGGATTTCAGCTAGCGGTGGCAACTCGTCCAAGTTACTTAGATTAAAATAATCCAAGAAGACTTTGGTTGTCCCATATAAGGAGGGTCGACCAGGCACTTCTCGCTGCCCCACCACCTTAATCCACTCGCGTTCTACCAGGGTGCGCATAATATTCTGGCTTACGCTGACACCCCGAATTTGCTCGATATCTCCACGCGTGACTGGCTGTTTATAGGCAATTAAGGACAAAGTTTCCAACAACGCTCGTGTGTAGCGGGGTGGCTTTTCGTCCCACAAACGACTAACCCAAGGGCTCAGTTCTTGCCTAACCTGATAGCGGTACCCAGAGGCAACACGCTTCAACTCGACTCCCCGAGACACAGCTTCGCTCTGCAAAGTTTTGATCGCCTCGCGCACTTGTTTACTGGCATTTTCTTCGTCGAGTTCTCCCGGCGAAAAAAGCTTAACCAAATTTGCCACGGTCAACGGACCATCAGATGCCAATAAAGCACCTTCAATGATGCGCTGAATCTGCTCCAACTCCACTACTCTTCCTCCGTTACAACATCTTCAGCACTATCGTCACCAGCATATGTCGTATGGAAAACTGGCGCGTGATTTACTGCACCTTGCACTGCTCGTACATGTATAGGTGCATAAGGTTCAGCTTGCACAAATTCAAGCAAAGTTTCTCTAACCAATTCCATAATGGCGAGGAAACTCACCACTACACCCATGCGGCCTTCTTCTGCCTTAAACAATTCAAAGAATGGGACGAAGTCTTCTTGCATACCAACCCGCGACAAGATGACATTCATACGATCACGAACTGAGAGGGTTTCTGCAACCACTTCATGGGAAGTAAACATTTCTGCTCGACGCAGCACCTGTGCTAAGGCAAACAAAACGTCTTTCAAATCGACTTCCGGATCAGCGTGCTGTTTAACCAACTCTGGCTTGCTCGCAGCCGCGGTATAAATATCACGTTCTAAGCGCGGGATTTCAGCAATACTTTCCGCCGCAGTTTTAATTTGTTCATACTCTAGTAAACGCCGGACGAGTTCCGCACGAGGATCCCCTTCATCTTCTTCAAACGCATCCGGACGAGGCAACAACATCCTAGATTTTATTTCCGCTAACATTGCGGCCATCAACAAGTACTCACCCGCGAGCTCAAGTTGGAGTGTTTGCATCATATCAATGTACTGCATGTACTGGGCGGTTACTTGCGCCACCTTAACCTCTAGAATGTCTAGGTTCTGACGCCGTATCAAGTACAACAACAAATCTAAGGGGCCCTCGAAGGTTTCAAGTATTACCTCGAGTGCTTCTGGGGGAATGTACAAATCTTTCGGCAACTCAGAAACAGATTCGCCGCGTACTATGGCAATAGGCGTAGGATTGTCACTCATATGGGTTAACGATGAGGGATGCCCACCGCCTCCTTTACATCTTCCAAAGTTTCACGAGCAATAACACGAGCGTTCTCTGAGCCTTCCTGCATGATGGCATGTACCAAATCTGGATCTTCTTCAAAAGGCTTCGCACGCTCATGGAAAACAGCCTGCTCTTTGTTAATGGCATCTATCAAGGGTACTTTGCACTCAACACAGCCGATACTCGCGCCACGACAACCGGCAGCCGCCCACTCGCATACCGCCTCATCGTTGTAGATTTGATGTAGCGCGTACACTGGGCAATTATTCGGCTCTCCAGCATCTGTCAACCTCACCCTGGCAGGGTCGGTCTGCATGGTTCTAATTTTTTCTTCAACCTGTTCTGGCGCTTCGCGTAGGGCGACATAATTGTTGGTGGATTTAGACATTTTCTCGCCGTCAAGGCCCGGCATTTTTGACGTCTTGGTGAGTAAGGCTTGTGGTTCCGGTAAAATGATGCGCCCACCACCTTCAAGATAGCCAAACAATCGTTCTGCGTCGCCAATAGACAGGTTTTGTTGGTCGCTAAGCAATGCTTGAGCCCTTTCCAAGGCATCGCTATCGCCACGCTCTAAGTATTCACGGCGTAAATCTACATATAGACGAGCGCTTTTCTTACCCATTTTTTTTATTGCCGCTTCGGCTTGCTCTTCAAAACCCGGTTCACGTCCATAGATATGATTGAAACGGCGAGCTATCTCACGGGTAAGTTCTACATGTGCAACTTGATCAGCTCCCACCGGCACCCATCCAGCTTTATACATCAAAATATCGGCAGCTTGCAGCAGCGGATAACCCAGGAAGCCATAGGTAGCTAAGTCTTTGTCGTGCAATTTCTGTTGTTGGTCTTTGTAGCTGGGAACACGTTCTAACCAGCTCAACGGCGGAATCATTGACAGTATCAAATGCAACTCTGCATGTTCGGGAACTCGGCTCTGTACAAATATGGTGGCCGTACCCGGATTCACACCTGCAGCCAACCAATCGACAACCGTGTCAAAGGTAAATTGATCGATGTCTTGGGAGGCATCGTACTGCGTGGTCAAAGCATGCAAGTCGGCGACAAAGAAAAAGCACTCATATTCGTGCTGCAGTTGCACCCAGTTGTTCAGCACCCCGTGTAGGTGACCCAGGTGCAATGGACCTGTCGGTCGCATGCCAGAGAGAACTCTCTGGTTAGATTCATTACTGCTCAAACAAGAGCGCCTTCAATTGATGTAAGGGGCTATTATAGAGGTACCGGCGCGTGATTAAAAATCAAGTTTGCCCAGGGATCCTCTGATCAAGTCTCAAAAGTTCAGAGGAACTGGCTCGCAGGCTGGCAAGGCGCAGCTTGCAGGCAATGTAGGTCACCTTGGCAAAAGCGGCAACGCCGTCAGCGTGCGAGCCAGTTCCTCCCGAAGGGCGATTCACACGGGCTCTGTGGGCTTCGTTGCACTGCTTGCCAAGGTGCCCTACATTGCCT
Source organism: Gammaproteobacteria bacterium (assembly GCA_003230835.1). Lineage (GTDB taxonomy): Bacteria > Pseudomonadota > Gammaproteobacteria > Pseudomonadales > Azotimanducaceae > UBA4421. The sequence goes on along the minus strand of QIGT01000014.1, from coordinate 4,541 downwards.
GCGCAGCGCGTCTCGCCACAGAGCCCGTGTGAATCGCTGAGCACATGAGACTTAATCAGAGGATCCCTAAGCCTTGCCTAATGATGTGTACAGAAGGACCAGTGAGATCGAGTACCGTCGACACTTCTTGTCCGCACACGCCAATATCGATTACCGCATCAACCAACTTACCCACCCGAGCGAAAATCTCCTCGCCATCTACCAAGGGCTCCTCTTCATCTGGCATGCGCAAGGTGGTACTCATCAGCGGTTGCTGAAGATCATCCAATAAAGCCTGGGTGACCGGGTGATTTGGAACACGGATGCCAATGGTGCGCCGTTTTTCATGCACCAAGCGTCGGGGCACTTCTCTACTGGCGCGCAAAATGAAGGTAAAGGGCCCGGGGGTTATCCGCTTAATTAATCGATAATCGGCATTATCCACTCGAGCGTAGCTGCCTAGCTCACTCAAATCTCGACAGGCTAAGGTGAACTGATGATTTTTTGCCAAGCGGCGTAAACTGATGATTCTCTGCAGAGCGTGCTTGTCGCCAATGTGACAACCCACCGCATAAGTTGTATCAGTGGGGTAAACGACTATACCACCCGCTCTAAGGATATCTGTCGCCACCGCGATCATACGACCTTGGGGATGAGTTGGATGAATGGTGAGATGTTGACTCAAAATGTTAACCCGGTACTTTTTCTCTACTTAGGACGTTCTATCTTCTATCATTCCAGCTTTTATCATTCCAAACTTGGTCTCTACGTTTTTAACGGCCCCATTAGTAATTGGGCTCAGAGACAAAATGCAAAAGGATAAACAGGCATTATGCAACAACTAATCGACTACATCGCCATATTAGGCTTTGTCGTGGTGTACTTTATCAGCCGTGATGTTTTCCTCGCTACCGCTGTACTTATGGGCGGGGTCACTCTACAGGTATGTATCTACTGGTTGTTAAAGAAACCCATCGGCAATGAGCTAAAACTCACTTTTTGGGCCAGCATGTTAATGGGTGGGCTCACTTTAGCATTGCGCGACGAAACCTTCATTCAATGGAAGCCTTCTATTGTCAATTGGTTATTCGCACTTGTACTGGTCGGCGCTCACCTATTTGCGCGCACTCTTTTGATCAAACGTATGCTGGGTAAGATGATGATCCTACCGGATGAAGCCTGGCTTACATTGACTTATGGCTGGGCAGCAGCTTTCACGATCTCAGGCGTGCTAAACCTTTGGGTTGCCTACAACTACTCAATGGATACTTGGGTCACGTTTAAGTTGGTCGGTATGCTGGGTCTAAACTTTGTATTCATACTGCTGACTTTCACCTACCTTTATAACAAAGGGTGGTTAGCAGACGAAAATTTGCCGGATAGCTTCCCTGATAAAGAGGCTGCCGAGAAGCCCACTTCAGCTCTTTCTAAGAGGGCTCCTTCTGAGATCACTCCTTCCAACGACGATCAGGAACGTTCATAAATGCGACTTTTCTTCAAAATCTGCATATTCATCTTTAGTACCACGGCTTTGACTGCAACCAGCAATGCTGCATATATTTCCGACGAGCTCACCGTACCGCTGCGTAGTGGGCCTTCTGGTGGCCATCGAATTCTACACCAGGGGCTTCCTAGCGGGACCAAACTCGACGTTTTGAAAGTTGACGATGCCTCAGGGTTCAGCCAAATCCGTACCGCACGCGGCACCGAAGGTTGGATACGGTCCCAGTATGTAGTCACCCAGCCCATTGCTAAACTGCGCTTAGCCCAAGCCATAAGTAAGGGCGATCGCCTACAAAACGAACTCTCCAATTTAAGGAAGCAAAACACTTCCCTGACTAAAAGTGGTCAAGATGAAAAGACCTCTAACCAACAAAATCAAAGTCAGATTAAGAACCTTGAAGCCGAACTCGCAGACCTAAAGCAAATTTCCGCAGGCGCTATTGCACAGCACGCGCAAAACCAAAAACTCACCGAGACCAACACCCGCCTGCAGGATGAGTTAGATGACATAGCTGAAGAACGCGACCGTTTCGAAGACAATGCACAAAACCAAGCCATCATGATCGGCGCGGGGTTAATTCTCTTGGGGCTCTTTGCTGGCGTACTCATTAAGTCACGTCCGCAACGTTCAGCTTGGAACTAGTGGTGCAACAAGCTAGGCATGTCGGAGCACTAGTTACATGACTGTTCTGAGCGTGAATATCAACAAAATTGCTGTGCTACGTAACTCTCGAAACGGCCATCGCCCCAGTGTTGTCGAGGCCGCAAAAACCGTGATTTCTGCTGGAGCTGCCGGTATCACAGTGCATCCACGTCCGGACCAACGACATATACGCAGCCAAGATGTGTTTGACCTCCACTCGCTACTGCAAGATCACCCAGACATCGAATTTAATATTGAGGGTAATCCGCATGCACTTCCTACCAACACAGGCTATCCCGGCTTTGACACGTTAATACAAGCCACTAAACCGGCCCAGGCCACCTTGGTGCCGGACAGCGATGACCAGCTCACTTCAGACCATGGCTGGGATCTGAGTAAACCGATACCCGCACTCCTCGAACGCATAGAGAAATACCATCAATGGGGAGTGCGTGTCAGCTTGTTCATGGACCCAGACCTTGAGCAAATTAATCATGCAAAAGAACACGGGGCTGATCGCGTCGAGCTGTATACCGGTCCCTTTGCACAAACTGTATGGGATAAGGGTTTAGATCACCCTGACAGCCAAGCCAGCTTCACACTTTACCAGCAAGCTGCCCAATACGCTGTGCAGCTTGGCTTAGGTGTTAATGCCGGCCATGACCTTGATCTAGAAAACTTACCGTTGTTTTGCCTCATTGAGGAAATTGCAGAAGTCTCAATAGGCCACGCCCTTATCGCTGATGCGCTAGATCGCGGTCTTTTTGAGACCGTCATCGCATATTTGAAAATATTGTCTCCTGACCAATGATTCTTTCCTTAAAATTAGTATGAGAAGCAATTTGCGCATGCATAAGGATCTGCCATGTCTCGTCCCCAGCCTACCAGCACTGAGTTGAATTCAACTTCTGAAATTGACCAATTCTTAAACCAAATTGCGCTACGCAACCCGGGTGAGCCTGAGTTTCTACAGGCAGTGCATGAAGTCGCCCAAGACGTCGTGCCATTTATTGCTGACAAACCTATCTACCAAGAAATGCGCATTCTTGAACGCATGGCCGAACCAGATCGAGTAGTTAGTTTTCGCGTAACATGGCAAGCAGACAACGGTGAAGTGCATATCAATAGGGGCTTCCGCGTACAAAGCAACAACGCGATAGGACCCTATAAAGGGGGGCTTCGGTTTCACCCTTCGGTAAACCAAGGCATATTGAAGTTTCTCGCCTTTGAACAGACCTTTAAGAACAGCCTAACCGGCTTACCCCTGGGCGGTGGCAAAGGTGGCGCGGACTTTGACCCTAAGGGCAGATCTGATGCCGAAATTATGCGCTTTTGCCAAGCCTTTATGTCTGAATTAGTGCATTACATCGGTCCAGATTGCGATGTACCAGCCGGTGATATCGGCGTAGGCGGTCGAGAAATAGGCTATCTATTTGGCCAATACAAACGTCTAACCAAACAATTTCAAGGCATTTTGACCGGCAAAGGACCAAGCTTTGGCGGTAGCTTAATGCGCCCCGAAGCTACCGGCTACGGTGTAGCTTACATGGTGAATAACATGTTAACTCACAAAAAAGACGCAATCGAAGGAAAAATATGTTGCGTATCTGGTAGCGGCAACGTGGCTACTTTTTGTGTTCAGAAGATTAATTCATTCGGCGGCAAGGTTGTCACGTTGTCCGATTCAGGTGGTTTCATCCACGACCCAGACGGCATTGACGCTGATCGTCTGGCTTGGGTGATGGACCTGAAAAACAATCGCCGCGGTCGTATCGAAGAATACGCTAAAGAGTTTAAGTGCGAGTTCATCACCGGCGCTCGCCCCTGGCAAGTGCCCTGCGATATTGCCTTTCCTTGTGCGACGCAAAATGAACTCAACCAAGCCGACGCCGAGCATCTGGCCAATAATGGTTGTAAGGTAGTGGCGGAGGGCGCAAATATGCCCACCACTCCCAAAGCTGTTGAGGTGTTACTGTCACGTGGCATCGCCCTTGCTCCATCTAAGGCTGCCAACGCTGGTGGTGTCGCCGTATCTGGTTTAGAAATGAGCCAGAACAGCCAGCGATACGCCTGGGACAGCACAGAGATAGATGAAAAACTACAGCGAATCATGGCTGGTATTCATGAACAGTGCGTCACCTATGGTGAACCTCGCGGCACCGAAGTCAATTACGCCAAGGGCGCCAATATCGCTGGCTTCGTTAAAGTTGCAGATGCGATGGTTGCGCAAGGCATCTGTTAGCGCTCTTTTGTTAGGTCCCACGCTGGTGCACTACAGCACCATCAACCAAGGTCATAAGCACCTTGGTGTTGGCATAACGTGACGGCGCAACCGCGCTTAAACGCTCGTCCAATACACATATATCAGCAACCTTGCCGGCTTCCAACGAGCCCTTATAGTGTTCCGCATGATCTT
>QIGT01000366.1 GCA_003230835.1 Gammaproteobacteria bacterium | reverse complement strand
AACAACCCCTAGGCTCGGCACCAAGGTGGTAAACGGATAGTCGGCAACCTTCGGGTTTGCAGCAGACACTTGACCAATAAGCGTAGACTTCCCCGCATTCGGCAAGCCCAGCAAACCCACGTCTGCGAGCAGTTTTAGTTGCAGCCTCAAGCGACGTGTATCGCCCAGCGAACCGGTTGTTGTTTTACGTGGCGCGCGGTTGGTTGAAGACTTAAAAGATGCATTGCCTAGGCCTTTGTGGCCGCCTACCGCCACCAATAGCTGTTCACCAGGCGCAGTGATGTCGCCGAGTACCTCTTGGGTTTCTAGATCAACCACCGTGGTGCCCACGGGGACGCGCACAAAGCTATGTTCACCTGCGGCACCGGTCTTATTACGACCACTGCCTGGGGTACCATTTTTTGCTTTGTACGCTGGTTGAAAGCGAAAATCGATTAAGGTGTTTAACGCAGAATCAGCAACCAACACGACATCACCACCTGCACCACCATTGCCACCATCTGGCCCACCCATGGCGACATATTTCTCGCGCCGAAAGCTTAGGCAACCGTGCCCACCCTTCCCAGCTTGAACTGAAATTGTTGCTTCATCGAGAAATTGCATCTAATTTAACTCATATAAAAAACCCCGCGATGAGCAGGGTTCGTAACCGATGTTTAATTCTTGAAGCCTACTAGGCTGTTTCAACCACGCTCACAGTATTACGCTTTAAACGGCCCTTAATGGCAAACTGAACATGGCCGTCTGCTTTTGCAAACAAGGTATGGTCACGGCCACAACCGACATTTGTTCCTGGGTGATACTTCGTACCTCGCTGGCGCAGGATAATATTTCCAGCGGTGACAAACTGACCACCAGATTTTTTCAATCCTAAGCGTTTCGACTCAGAATCACGGCCATTACGGGTACTACCGCCTGCTTTCTTATGTGCCATTTGCTACTCCGAGATTCCGGTGATTTTCACTTCAGTAAACCACTGACGATGACCTTGTCGGCGCAAGTAGTCTTTACGACGCTTAAATTTGATGATTCGTATTTTCTTGGCGCGGTCATTTCTGACCACCTCGCCCTGAACCTGGCCACCATCCACATAGGGTTGGCCGACGCTCACAGAGTCACCATTGGCAACCATCAAAACCTTGTCAAACACCACAACTTCACCGGGTTCGGCGCCGATTAATTCTAGCTTCACGACATCACCTTCTGTGACGCGATGCTGCTTGCCGCCGCTTTGGAAAACCGCAAACATAATTCTACTCCTGACGTCCCACAGGCTGTATTGTGTGGGCAAATAGATCTAAATGAGCCCTTGGCGGATCCTTTATCCCGAGAAGTATCTCAGGAGACATCCCGAGAGGTACCTCGAGAGGCAAAGGAGCCAGGCGCGAAAGGCGCGTAATTCTACGGGCAAACTTTTGTGATTACAACGAGTTAAACGCATTCTTATACGAGGAAAATCAGCAGTAGTGACAGACCCGGCGGTTCACAACCCTACACCCTCACCTCAGGCTAATAACCTTTCCATAGAAGCATTAGCACCGGTGTACAAATTAGTTGCCGATGACTTTCAGGCTGTCAACGAGCTGATCCCGAGCAAACTCAGCTCTGACGTTAATTTAGTCGAAGAAATTGGCGCCTACATTATTGCCAGCGGAGGCAAAAGACTGCGTCCGCTCATGGTTTTGCTGTCCATTGGGGCATTAAACTATAAAGGCACCGCGCACATAAGTTTGGCTGCCATCATCGAATTTCTACACACTGCAACCCTGCTCCACGACGATGTGGTCGACCACTCAGGTCTACGCCGTGGCAAACTCACTGCCAACGAAAAGTGGGGCAATGCGCCGAGTGTACTGGTCGGCGACTTCCTCTATAGCCGGGCATTTCAACTGATGGTCGATATGGGATCCATGAAAATTATGCAGGTGCTGTCGACGGCGACCAATACCATAGCCGAGGGCGAAGTCATGCAGTTGGCTAATGTCGGCAACACGAGGCTCAGTGAAGCTCAATATCGTGAAGTGATACGTTGTAAAACAGCCCTTCTGTTCGAGGCAGCCACCCATACTGGGGCGTTACTCGCGCAACGGGAAAATCCATCCCTGCCCGCAGATGAAGTGGAAGCACTACGCAAATTTGGACTGCATTTCGGTTTAACTTACCAGTTGGTAGACGACTGGTTAGACTATGCAGGCAACAGTGAAACTATGGGCAAGAATGCTGGTGATGATTTAGCTGAGGGCAAACTCACTCTGCCTCTGATCCAAGCCCTCAACACCGCTAGCGCTGCGCAAAAAGTCATCATCAAACAAGCCATAGCGGCAAAATCGTCAGATCGTTTACACGATATCATTGAAATTGTTAGTCAATGCGGCGCGCTGCAATACACTCTCGAAGCTGCGGTCGCTGAATCTCAATGCGCGTTGCAATGTCTTGACCAGCTTAGCGACGGCCCCTACGTGGAAGCACTGCGCACGGTGACCCAATACAGTACCGCTCGGCTATTTTAATGAAACACCTATGTTTGCTTGTCTGCATGGCGTGCATGAGCTGGTCGCACGCGCAAATTACGTTCAAACCATGCACAGAATCCGGTACCGGCGGCAATGGTAGCTTGCAAGCCGAATGCGCTGTTTGGCAGCAGCCCCTAGACAGATCAGATACCAACAGCGATAGCTTGGAACTTTTTGTGGTGAAGCTAGCATCCACTGCTCTACATCCTGCAAAAGATGCGTTTACCATCATCAACGGGGGGCCTGGCGGATCGTCTGTTAACATGTTGGTAGATCTGGCCGGCGCATTCACTGCCATAACAAGAGAGCGAGACGTAATAGTCATCGACCAACGAGGCACCGGACGCTCAAGCCCGCTGACCTGTCCAGGTATCACCGATGAGGTCGACGCCCCGGATACGCAAAAAATAATCGAACTCACCAAGGCGTGTCTATCTGAACTGCCATTTGATCCACGCTATTTTTCTACCACCGTCGCCGTCAACGATCTAGAAGCCTTACGCGCAACCCTTGGCTACGACCAACTCACCATATACGGTGTTTCCTACGGCACTCGCGTGGCTATGCAATATATGCGTATGTTCCCCAATGCAACACGAGCAGTCATCATCGATGGTGTGGTACCACCCTCACAGGTTTTAGGTGGACAAATTGCAATGCATAGCCAAAATGCGTTAGACAGTGTGTTTAAACGTTGTGCCGCTGATTCAAATTGTGCCGAAAATTTCCCAACCCTTAGGGAAGATTTCAATCAACTCGCACAGCGCTTGAAGCAAGATCCACCGCGCTTACACCTACAACACCCAGTGACTGGAGAACCCTCAGAACTAGAACTGACCTATGGTCACCTTTCCGTATGGATCCGATTCTCGCTGTATGCCATCGAAACTACCGCACTTATTCCCCTTATCATCCACCAGGCGGTTCACGAAAATAACTATCTACCCATCGCTGCAAACTCGTTGAGGATGCTACACGACATCACCACCGCATTAAATTATGGTATGCACAATGCGGTTGTTTGCACCGAAGACAGCCCGTTCTTTAGCACTCAGCCCGTTGATCTTAATGCGCTGGATGAAACCTACTTGGGTAGAGGGTTCTACGAAACCATACAAACGATGTGTTCTGTTTGGCCAGCGGGCGTGATTGACGCGCACATGAAGAAGTCTCTGACCAGTGATATACCCACGCTGGTATTGTCCGGCGAACTAGACCCCATCACTCCGCCTGCGTGGGGTATGGCTGTAATGCCCGGTTTATCTAACGCCAAGCACGTCATCGCGCCCGGCCAAGGTCATGGCACCATAGGTAGAGGATGTATACCCAAATTAGTCCTCGACTTTGTCGAGTCGGCAGATGTGGCTTCGGTGGACGATACTTGCACCCAGCACCTTGCCCCTTATCCTTTCTTTATCAATCTCATGGGTCCTTCGCCATGATCCATGTGCACAACATCGCCAAACAGTTCAAGAAAGTTCAGGCGGTGAAAAGCATATCCTTTGGCGCCGCGGACGGCCGCATAACTGCCTTGTTGGGTCCCAACGGTGCAGGCAAATCAACCACGTTACGTGTGCTTGCTGCTGTGGTTAAGCCAGACGGTGGCAGCGCCGAAGTTGCTGGCATAGATGTCGTTAAAGACCCGACAGCCGTACGCAAAAAAATCGGTGTGTTACCGCATAACTCTGGGCTCTATGCGCGCCTCAGCGGCATAGAGAACATCCGCTATTTTGGCCGTTTGCAAGGATTGTCCAATGCACTCCTCGAACAGCGCATCGAAGCCCTCATCGATCAACTCGACATGGCCGACTTTGCGCAACGGCGAACCGCCGGTTTTTCTCAAGGTCAAAAAATTAAAGTCGCGCTGGCACGTGCGTTGATTCACAACCCACAACATGTGGTGCTTGACGAGCCAACCAATGGTTTGGATGTCATGGCCACCCGCGCCCTGAGAAGAATTATCAATCAACTAAAACAAGACGGTAAATGTGTCTTGTTTTCCAGCCACATCATGCAAGAGGTTGATGCGCTGTGTGACGACGTCGTGGTCATTAGTCAGGGCGAGGTGAAGTTCGATGGCACTATTCAAGCATTTCGTGAGCAGGCCGGAACCGATGATCTAGAGGAAGCCTTTATACAAATTGCAGACATCACCGAGGACACTCCACAATGAGTTTCAAGGTAGTGTTGGCCAAAGAATGCCTAGACAACGTAAGAGATCGACGCGCACTCATCTCATCCTTTTCCTTAGCCATCTTAGGACCGGTGTTTTTTGTCGGCATTATGGTGTTCGTGCTCGAACGAGCGCTTGGTGAATCAGACGACGCCATCGATTTTACCGTGGTGGGTGCACAGTATGCGCCACAACTCATGGCCTACTTGACCCAGCAAAATACCAACATAAAAGAAGTGGTATCCGACACCCCTAAAGACCTAGTCAGCCTAGGCAAACACGACCTGGTGTTAGTGATTAACCCGAACTATGCGCAGCGCTATGCCAGCGGTGGTATTAATACCTTAGTACTTATTCACGACAGCAGCGAAATTTCATCCACCCGTAGAAACCTTGCACAGCTTCGCAACCACATCGGCACCTATAGCCAAACAATCGGCCTATTGCGCTTACAACTACGTGGCATCGACCCGTCTCTCAGCCGTCCTATCATCACTAAAGAACTCGATGTCGCCTCGCCTGCTGCACGCGCACTCACCATTCTCGCTTCACTACCGTATTTTCTCGTATTGGTGATTTTTATGGGCGGCTTCTATCTAGCCATAGACACCACGGCCGGGGAACGCGAACACGGTTCTTTGGAACCACTACTCACGCAACCCATCAGTCGTGGCCAACTGGTCATGGGGAAAATTGCAGCAACCATGGTTTTTGGTGCCGCCAGTTTGTTAGTCTTTCTCATCAGCCTCTACCTGACGGTGCCCTTTGTTCCATTCGAGCGTATCGGCATGGCTTTGGAGATTGGTTTCGCACAACTCTTGCCTGTATTCATTATCTCCTTACCGCTGATTTTGTTTGCAGCGTCATTGCTCACCGTGGTGGCATCATTTGCAAAAAGCTACAAAGAAGCACAAACCTATCTTACCATGGTGATTTTGGTACCTACGTTGCCGCTCCTATTTGCGCAACTCACTAATGTTGAAACCACATTGGCCATCATGTTTGTACCCAGCCTTAGCCAGTCAAATCTAATGGCAGATATGATTAAAGGTGAAGATGTGGAAGCACTACACGTACTGGTGTCGATGGCAACAACAACCGTGTACGGCGCCATATTAGCTTGGCTGGCCATCCGGCTGTATAAACACGAGCGTATATTAGGTTAGTTTGAATCATCGGTAGGATAAGCAATATGAAGATTGGCTTGTTTGGCATCAACATGAACTTTTTAGCTCAGCCACAGTGGGCTAAAAAAGTCGCACAGCATGCAGAAACACTTGGTTTTGAATCGTTATGGACCGGCGAGCACGTGGTGTTACCAGACCCACGCCAAGCTCCATCCCCGGCAGAGCCGCACACACCCATGCTGCATCCACCCACTTTGCTCGCCTATCTTGCCGGGCTAACCCAGCGCATTAAATTAGGCACAGGTATCACCTTAGTCGCACAACGAAACCCGGTAGTGCTGGCTAAGGAAATTGCCTCCTTGGACGTGTTATGCGATGGACGCCTATTGTTCGGCATTGGCGCGGGGTATCTACATCAAGAATTCGCCGCCTTAGGGGTAGACTTTTCTACCCGCGGCGCACGCACAGATGAGTACATCGACGCCATGCGCGTGCTTTGGAACGACCCCAAACCAGAGTTTCACGGCCACTTTGTTAACTTTGAAAACATTCAAGCTCAACCTAGACCCGTTCAAGCGGGCGGCCCGCCCGTTATAGTAGGTGGCGCCAGCCCGGCCGCTATTCGCAGAGCAGTCACTCACGGACAAGGCTGGTATGGTTTCGCCATGGACGTTTCCGCTGCGACAAAAGCCGCTGAAGAGATCAGACTTGCCAAAGCACGCTACCAACGCCCAGACGATCTAGGTGAAATCGAACTCAGTATCACACCACCAAAGCCACCTACCAAAACCATGGTGGAAGACTATGCGGCTTTAGGAATATCTAGAGTGATTCCAATGTTGGGGTTCTACAACGAAGACAACATCTTGAACTCTATCGATGCCCTCGCCCAAGAACTCATTTAGCCGCGCCATATGTACTATGACTGGATGGATAAGAGATACAACTGTCTCGTTCGTAAAAATTTGGTGGATCGCGCTGGTTTCTATATTTTTTGCTGGCTGTTTGATGTATTTCACACCAAAACCAGCGCTACCAGAGTGAAATAGAGACTTCTTAATTCCATGTTTGGCCATTAGAATAAAACATCGGAGTGTAGCTCAGCTTGGTAGAGTACTACGTTCGGGGCGTAGGGGCCGGTGGTTCGAATCCACTCACTCCGACCAATGAAACAGCAGCTTAGAATATTTTTCAAGGTCTCAAACAGATTAACGTTGGTGTACCCACGATTTTCGGCAGAATCGTTAAATCAATACAATACTCAGTGGTGTTTTAGTTCGCCGCTCGACTAGGATTGACAAGAGTGGGGTAGTATTGGATCTAAAAACTGGCGACTTAGGCGAACTATAAACTTCTTCTCTGCTGCAAACTCAGACGCCTTCTTGCAATCTGCGTCATTGCGCATATCAACTCTATATTGTTCATAGGCAGCGAGCGAAGGAAACGAAAATAAGCCTATTGCCAAATCGCTAGCGCTTTCCTTAGGTAGGAAATAGCCATGATGAGTACCTCCAAATTTTTGGATTAGCGGTAACCACATTTCTGCGTATTGGCGAAACTCTTTTACCTTATATGGGTCGATCTGATATTCGATGTAACAAGTGATCATTGATTATCCATGAAACAATTTGGCTCATGCTAACCGTTTTAGAATGACGGGTCTTGTTCAAAATCCACCCTACACCCCTGGTAACTTCCAACACAATGATTCTGTTTGGCTGGAAGATTTCATTGCCACACGATGTCAAATCTAGTGCGTCAGGTTGTAAGCGGCATTCATATGGCTGCTTAATGCGCACTGCCATCACTCAATATGCGTTTTTAATCCCTCAAGGAGTTCCGCACCAGGTGCCGCGTAGTTTTTAATCCAACGGTTATAGACTCTTTGAATTGGGCTGACATCTAAGTAGTTCCAGCGATTCCTCCCGCGCTTTTTCGTTACCACTAGGCGTGCTTTTTCCAGCACTCGCAGATGTTGCATCACCGTGGTTCGATCCAGCCGGCCCAGCGAATTGCACAACTCTCCGGTTGTTC
>QIGT01000356.1 GCA_003230835.1 Gammaproteobacteria bacterium | reverse complement strand
AGGAGCCATTTCGATATCTGAATTAACGATGACCTCGATATCTTCTTCGGTGGCGTACCACGCGAAATAATGGCGTGGGTAGCGTGGGTCTCGAGCCACCTCTTGGTGATTACTTTCCCACGTGCTTTACGTTTCTTCTTTTGTTAGAAAAAACCATGTTTTCCTAACGGGTGATCTTTAACTAAGGATCTACGCACCGGGCTGCGGATGTACAACAATTTCATCTTCTCGCGCACGGACCTGCGCCAGATCATAATTCATCTGTAGCTGCATCCATATATCAGCACTACTCCAACCCATTTTTTCAAGCCGAATAGCCATCTCAGGTGAAATACTCGCTTTTTCATTGACCAAGTTACTCAGGGCTTGGCGTGACACACCAAGTTGTTTGGCTGCTTGGGTCACTTCAAGCTCTAAAGCGTTTAAACAGTCCTCACGAACAATGCTGCCCGGATGTGCTGGGTTGTGCATAGTCATTTTCAACTCCTTCCTTCTAATGATAATCCACTAGATCCACGTCATAGGGTTCACTATCAAAGCCAAAAATAATGCGCCAATTACCTGTTACCCAAACGGCATAATGGTCTTTTAAATCTCCATGTAGCGGATGGAATTTCCACCCCGGCATATTCAGATCCTTTGGCATGCTTGCCGCGTCCAGTGCAGATAAAATACGCTTGATCTTGGGCAGCTGGTTTTGATTAACGCCACTCTCGTCGCTACGGGCATATAGTCGTTTCAGCCCTCGATGGCGAAAGCTTCTTATCATTGTTTAGATATACCACGACAAGCGACACTTGTCACTAGGCGCATATTCCTATTGCAAACCTTTACCGGATCTTAAAGGTCACTGGTGACGCTGAATAGGTGAAAAAGTATGATCAGAAAGTGCGAGAATCCGTACCTCACTTGCTTATTCTCGGTTGCGGCAAGAATGGTGCGTAATCGCAAGCTCGATGATCGTTCTTGCGTCGAGCAACACCGCAATGATTATCTGTAGAGCTGTATTAGCCCCTACTCCCGGAAGGCTCCAAGGATCTGTATCGAGTGCCCAGACCGGATGAATTTTATGAGGATTGGTCGGCTTCACGGCATCTATTTTGTAAAGAACGTTCGCAATACCACCGCCGTTTTCCAAAACCTAAGCGTTAGCTAATATGTTTTGTGGGTTCCATCGACTGGTGCAACACGTCGATGATTTCAATTTGTGTGTCGCTTATCCGGTAATAAATGTGGTGGCTTTCTGCCCGGATACTGTAGTACCCGACCTTAATTTCACCACGGTCTTTACCCTTTTCAGGGTTCTTTGCAGCCGTGCGCATGCGCTCGCGTAGCATCTTCAGATAAATCTTATTTTGTTTTTTCCCAAAATTTTCGACTGTATAATGACTAATCTGAATAAGGCTTTTTTGAGCCTGTGGTGAAAGCTGGTAGCTCGGCATTACCCAATCAATTCTTGCATAAACGCTTCACCGTCGATACCTTGGCCCTGATCAAGCTGATTTACACCTGTGGCCAAGGTTTCGCGCAGCAGATCCAATTTGGTTTCTTCTTGCTCGAGCAAACGTAAGCCCGCGCGCACCGCATCGCTTGCGGAGCTGTAGCGCCCAGCTTTTACGCGACCATCAACGAAGTTTTCGAAGTGGTCGCCAAGTGAAACACTGGTATTTTTTCCCATAATCTGAACTTTCTAAAAAATTGTCTCTCTTCCAATATTACCAAAGATTGGTACTTTCGCCAAGAAAATAATTCTATCCCCTGCTGCTGCTCGATCATTGGTCAGCTCGTTAATACTCGATGTTTCCGACAAGAGCGTTCTTCCCTTTGTCGGCTTTTTTCTTAAACTTTCTTTTTAAAAACATAGCTTGGTCTTTAAGGGGCTGTCATCGGTATGGCATTGCGGCGATTGGAGCAGGTAGAGCGACCGAGTGGACAACCTAAGCAGAAATACCGCCATCAATAACTAACTCGGTACCCGTGATGTACCTTGCTTCGTCGCTGGCTAAGAAAAGCACACCGTTTGCAATGTCGGCGGGAAATCCAACTTCACCCGTGGGTACTGCTACTTGCGCCAACACTTGAGGATCGATGGCATTTTCGCCAGCTTCAAAGGCATCAGGATTTATCTTGGTCCAGATAGGCGTTTCAATAATGCCCGGGTGTACTGAGTTCACCCGGATCGGCCAACGGTTATTCGCGCACTCCAGTGCAACACCCTTTGTAAACAGTCTAACGCCGCCTTTAGTTGCATTGTAAGCCGCCAAGTTAGCCGCCCCTTTCAAACCAGCAACCGAGGACATATTGATAATGGAGGCTGCGCCACTCTCGCGCATCAACGGGATAGAATATTTAATGCCGAGAAAAACGCCATCGAGGTTAATCGCTTGTTGCTGCTGCCAGTCCTCTAGTGTCATATCGACAATGCTGCCAGCTATAGCTATACCGGCGTTATTCACCAATATATGTAAGGCACCAAATTCCTCTTTAACGATATCCATCAGCGATTGCCACGCAAGCTCGTCCGTAACATCCAAACGCACGTAGCGTGCTTGCCCACCAGCGTCTTTGATCTCTTGCACAACTTCGCCACCCAAATCGTCTTGAATGTCAGCTACAATCACTTTGGCACCTTCTTGTGCCAATCGTAGCGAACAACCTCGACCAAGACCCGACGAACCGCCAGTCACCACCGCAATTTTACCCGTTACTCTACCCACACTGCTTCCTCCCAGTTTCTACGAAAAGTACATCTTAAATTGGCTGCTCGGCTTCTTTTGCCATCAACGCCTTGCGAATTTCATCGTGCTCCGAGCGTCCCAATGGGTATTTAATCAGCGCAATATAGGTTAAAAACAAACCAGCGGCAGTGCCCAAGCAATACGTATACAACAAACCGTCAATGCTAGCCTGGCTATTTCCAGCACCTGGCACAAAGGCAAAAACCAGCTCCAAAATGGCGAAGCTCAAACCCACACCAATGGCAGCACCCATCTTATTGGTAGTGGTCAAGTACGCATAAAATAGTCCTGCGCGTTTCTGTCCATACTCAAGCTCATCAACATCTGTTAGGTCAGCCATCATTGAACGCAGTAAGGTCGGTGCAGCACCATAGGCAAAACCGAAGAACATGGTGAAACCCCATAGCACCACCCAATTACCTGGCTCGGCGAGAGGAATCAAACCCAAACAAACCACACAGCCATAGACCACGGCTATTTTTAGGGCGGCGTCTTTGCCAACCCGGTAGGCCAGTTTTAGCCACAACGGCATCGCCAAGAAACTGACCACGAAATAAAACAGCAAGGCAATACTTGCCTGACCTCTCAGCTCAAAAACGTACGCCGCTAGAAATATATACAACGCGGCAGAGACAGCCGTACCCAGCCCAGAAAAGAAATCTGCGGCTAACAAGCGCCACAACGTTCGATTGGAGCGCACCACACGCAGTGCTTCGCGCCAATCAATGGGGATGGTCTTTTGTGCAGCACTGTCTGGCACATTCAGCAACATCGGAATAAGGGTTATGGGAAAAAGTATCAGACAGAAAATTCCCATGCTGGCCACTTTATCGGCTTGGGAACCTGAGCCGAAATAGTCTACCCCCACAGGAATAGCAAGCACCGTGCCCATGCCACCAATAATGAAAATTTCGCGCCAACCAAACAAGCGCGAACGTTCATCGTAGGTAGTTGCCAATTCTGCACCCCAGGATTGGTGTGCAATGGCCATCATGGTGTACCCCACATACAGAAGCACCATCCAAAGCCCCAGATATAGAGGGCTCACACTCTCCGCACTGGGCAGGAACACCATCCACACGGACAGCATGAGTATGGGGACAGAAATGGCAATCCAATGTTTTCGCCTGCCCCAACGAGTATCAAATCTGTCTATCGCCAAGCCCATGATTGGGTCGGTGGCAAAATCCCAGATCCGTACCAAGGTGAAGACCAAACCAACGGTGGCCAAATCTAGCGACATCGTCTCCGCATAAAAAGCGGGTAAGTACACAGCGATAGGCATGCCCATGGCTGCCATGGGCGCGCTAATACCTGAGTAACTGGCGAGGGTTTTTCGACTTAGTATTGCCACTACAATACCGTTTCAGCGCGCAAGAGACTGGAGTAACGCATCAATGCTGGCGATAAAAGCCAGCGGTTGATCAAGCATTAGATGGTGATGCGCATTGTGCAGTTGAATGACAGGAATATCGCCGCCACTTTCATCCGTTAGGTACTGTAGTGCTTGAGAACTCATCATCTGTGAATGCTCCCCATATATAATTGCCCGGGGCAAGTTGAGCTTAACGAGTAGCGGTCCAATGGCCTGCCACCATTCTGAGTTTCGATCATTGTCCGGACTTAAGATAGCCGGATCGAACTTCCACACCCACCCTTCGTCAACCTGCTTTAAGGAGTGATACGCCATGTACTCCATTAGAAAGCTATTTTCACAAGGTTGGTCTGGCGCAAGCCGAAAACGAGCCGCAGCCTGCTCATAGTCAGGATAGATTCGATGGGGACGAAGCCCTCGTTTCATCCGTTGATTCATCAGATCTTCAAAATCCGATTCTTCGCTCGGAGCCAATAGCTTCATGTCACAAATGATAAGAGCTGACCAAAACCCTTCATCCATTTGAACCGCAGCCAGGCCTACTGAACCACCGTAACTATGACAAACCAGTGTCGGCGCCGTATTATGCGCATCCATTCCTAGTGCAGTAGCTACCGCACGAGCTTCACTCGCCCTTTGTTCAACACTGTAACTCTCGCGCCAACCTGAATCACCCATGCCAGACATGTCGTAGGCAACTAAACAAAAACGTTGGGCAAGAAAAGGAGCTATAAAGGCCCAGCAACGTGCATGGGCCATAAACCCATGTGTGAGGACTACGCCCGGTAGCGATGGGTCACCCCATCGAAAATAGTGAATCTGTACACCATCGCAGTCTACGTAGCCTTCTTCTCTTGGAATTTCGAAGGCGCGCTGAAACCAATCTGGATGGTCCTTGCGAATCGTGTGTGAATCGTACAACCGAAAAACTAACTAGCGAGTGGAGCGGAAAATAAGACGCCACTTTCGTGAAGCTTGTCGATTTCAGAAACATCCAGACCTAATTCTGCAAGAACAGACTGGTTATGTTCGCCCAGACTTGGCGTGTGTGCGTGAATGTTAGACGGGGTGCGCGAAAATCGTGCCGGAGGGCGCGGCATTCGCACCAACCCTGCCTGGGGATGTTCATATGTCCAAAGCGCTTGCATAGCTTGAATTTGCGGATCTTCAACAACTTCTTCACGATCGTTGACCTTTGAATACGGCACATCATTCGCTTCGAGGCGCGCGCAAATCTCCTCGGTTGTATATTGAACATAAGCCTCATCCAAGAGCTCTCGCAGCAGCCCACGGTTGCGCGCACGCGCTTCAAACGTGGTAAAGCGTTCATCTGTTAACAAGTTTTCGATGCCCAGGGCGCGAAAAGCGCCCTCTACTTCAGCTTGCTGAACCGGCATAGACGCAATCCAACCATCCTTGGTTTTACGCATGAATAGGCTCATGTCCATATAGGGGACGGTTTCTGCGCCCTCTTCCATAAAGGTAAAATTCGCCATCACATCTGGCCACAAAAAGAACAGACTTGCATCCAACATCGACAACTCTACGTGTTGCCCTTGCCCGGTACGTTCCGCACTGAACAGCGCAGCGGTGACCGCTTGTGAAGCGGTGAGTGAAGTGACCTTATCGCACACCAAGCTGTTAACCAATGCAGGCTCAGCGTTGGGCTTAAGCGAAGCAAACCCAGAGATGGCTTGAATGACAGCATCGTAAACACGCCTTTTAGCGTAGGGTCCAACAGGACCTACACCACTGATAGACACATAAACCAGTTTAGGTTGTGCAGACTTGAACTCGTCATAACCTAAGCCCAGTCGGTCCATCACACCCGGTCGAAAATTCTCCATCACAACATCGGCGGTTGCAACAAGCTTACGGGCGATGGCCTTACCCTCATCTGTTCGCAAATCTATGCAGACTGATTTCTTGTTGCGGTTCATCACTAGGAATGCACTGCCTACATCATTGTGCCTCGGGATACCTCTGCGCATGAGATCGCCGCTGTGCGACTCAATTTTGATCACTTCAGCGCCTTGATCACCGAGAATCGACGCCGCAATGGGACCTGAGTACACGGCTGTAAAATCGATGATGCGAACACCCTGCAATGGCCCGGTAGATGCGCCGCCAAGATCCACGTTTTGCTCTGAATTATCGTTCACGTTTTTGTCACTAATAAAGTGGTAGGCACGACCAGATTCGAACTGGTGACCTCTGCCATGTCAAGGCAGCGCTCTAACCAACTGAGCTACGCGCCTAGTGTAATGCGATCGGCTATCATACTTAAAGTATACGGGTTTACTAGTATTTGTCGGTGGAGGGCGCGCGAGTTTGCATCCAGTCGAGATGCTGAACTATCGCTGGATAGTAATTGGGATGAAAAATCATGATCTCTTCAAGTTCACGTATTGCGCTGACATGGAACCCATCTTCATAGGCAACTAGGGCCCCGGCCAAAGTCGTTGCTGCCGCTTCATCTAACATGGCCAAAGCTTGGCTATTGCCAGGGTCCTGCACCAATAGCGCGCCTAGAATGCCAGCGGCGTTTTCATTACCCGGCCAATGAATAAAACCTGCATCCATAAGGCGTTGTGCCTTAACAAGCTGCTGTTCAACGGTAGCGGTTTCTTCGACCTCCGCCACAACCTCCACAGCTACTGCAGTAGAAAGATTTCGCGTATCAGTTGCAAAACTATTTGGCGGCAATTCAGGGAATAATCCAGTGGCATTGAGCACTTCACTGTCTGGACGAGAAGAGGCTGGACGGGAAATGGCTGGACTGGAAGCACGCGGTTGCGTGACCACGCTCGCCGCCACGTTCTGAATATCTTCCTGCTGGCTTTGCATTTTTAGGCTTTGCTTGGGTAAGTTTTTCCCGTGGTATTCAAGCAATGTTGCAGTCATAGGCGCATCGATGTCTTCGATGTACTCTCCGCGCAATGCAAAAGCCAAGAGTGCCAGTACAACCATCAATATCGCGATGACCGCTGGCTGTGTTTGAAGGACACTCACGCCCCTTCCCGAAGATGTTGCTAGGCTGGCGGAGTTGGCAAAGCTCGTGTCATCTCCATTTGGGCTATTTGGTTTTGCCGAAGGGCTCACGATGTCCGTTAACATCGGCTCTGCCAATGGGTTTTGTAACACCGGTACGGCTTCCTCCACCACAATGACATCTTCTTGCCAGGTGACTAAGACTCTTTGAACCATTTTTCCGCGTTGTAAATCTTGGCTGATAAACAACTCATTGTTGGGCAATGCCAAAACCGTGCCCGAGGGAAGTATCGCGCCTGGTTTGCTCACGCTCCAATTTTTCGGGGACTCTAAAACACACCCCGATAAGAGATCAGTCACATTGAGAAAGCCGCCAGGATCGACACTGAGCGTTAGCCAACGCTCTTGCGGAATACGAGATTCAATCGCCAGCACGCCATCCTGCGACTCACCAAAGGTGATCGATTGGTTAATTTTAATACTGAGGCGATCTCGGTTCGCGACCAGAAACCAAGCGTGCTCGTTTAGCGATTTGAGTTGAGTTGGCACGATGCTAAAAAATAGTTGGAGTGAGAAGTTACACGCACACTTTCTCATACATTGCATTGAGAATCATCACATTAACTGTAACAGCCAGGTAAACTTAACTTCATCGAAGCCCAGTCCAGTCGGCAGGGCTTTTTGCGCCGATTATCATACGGATAGCTTGCATCCTCTGCCCGCAGTGCGTTATACAAAACACTGAG
>QIGT01000113.1 GCA_003230835.1 Gammaproteobacteria bacterium | reverse complement strand
ATCTCATCCCAAACAGCCTTTGAACCAACAAAGATGTGATGAACAACCTTCAGCGATTCTCCCCCTTGCGAGATCGATCCGGCCGGAACAAACATCCGTGTCTCATCATTCGCGCCTGGCACCGGAGCGCCGCAGGTACGACAAAACCATCCTTCCCAATCTGTATTGGGCTTTTTCCAAGACGTGATGAGATGCTTCCCACCCAACCATCGAAATTCGTCGTTGTTGATGACAACCACAGCAATTCCATTACTGCCTGTGAATCGCCGACAGATTGAACAATGGCAAACGTGCACGCCGGCAAGGTTCGTACTGATCTCGAACTTCACCCCGCCACAATTACATTCTCCTAGCACCATTGCGCTGCCTCGCTGAATTATTTCGCCCAACCTAAGCTGCCGAGAGAGCTCACTTCGGCACATCGCCTGAACGTATCAGCCATAGAAATGATTGCGTTGCCATGCTCACGATATTATCCGACTCTTTGCGCCATGGCTTCCCATGCCCAATGAATATCGTATGCCCTTCTAGCGAAGCAGAAATAAAAACTGCAAGGCGCCTAAGTTGCGGTCGAGTTAGCTTTGGATTGATCGTCTCAATGACCTCTATCAACATCCCTTTACCTCAGTATTCAGCGTTCAGGTCGTCTGCAATTTTGGAACACTTAGATATTGAGTTGAACTCGATATGGCCCACGAAGGCATTATCCTCGGCTAGGAGAATTCTCCACCGGAAAATTCCTGTACGGCTTGGTGCCACCAGATCCCAGACATTCCCAGCGAATGAACCATAGAAAACGGCTCTAGTCGGAGTCTGTTGGTTGTTAGTATAGGAATTTCTAATCGGTGCTCTCACGTGTAACCATTCTTATCAGTTACTCGAACCGCATGATCTTTGGGGAACGCTTGTTACGCCATGATGTATTGAGATCTGCCCAAGCAGGTAGATCTTTGTGGTGCATGGTACCAACGAGTGAAGCGAATCGGTTTGGCGAATAACCTGTAAATGAGCGAAATTCGCGAGAGAAGTGTGCTTGGTCACAAAAGCCTGTTTGTTGAGCAAGTTGAGAAAGCCCGTGATTTGGCGATTTATAGATTGCGCACATGCTTTTCTGGACGCGAACCAAACGATCAATTTGCTTGGGGCCAATCCCCATGTACTTTGAGAATTGTCTCCTGAGGGTACGACCGCTCGCTCCGTGGCGCTTTGCAATATACCCAATATCTTCAGCGTGCGGTGCACGGCTGACAATATCGGCAAACGCGTTTAGGAAATCAGCTTTGGGTTGCACGTCCGTACGCAAAACTTGTCTGAGAAACTCTGCCATTGCAACGACGCGTTCGTCGAAACTGCAACATTCCACCAAGCGTTCTCCCAGGAAACGAATACGCTGCGGCCAAAAACACTCTAGCAGTATTCGAACATCGCGGAGTTCATGTAAGGCTAGGCCGAGGAGCGAATATGCACGGTCAGGGTAGATAGAGAGGCCGAAGATTGACCAATCGTGGTAGAACAGCCCTTTCATGTTATTGCGCAGCGAAGGCCCGTAGAGTACTGACTCAACATGGTCTGGGCGGATGTTGAAACGCAAAGCGACGCAACCGCTTGGAAACACCTGGATTGGAATATAGTCGAGGCTCGGGTCCACCTCATACTGCCAAAAATCCATAACAACCCCGGCCAGATCGGGTGGTGGTGGCACACGAGTGATCTTTACCGCATTGCCAGATAGATCAACACTTGTGCGTAGGGGGCGGTAGCTGTTGGCCGTTTTGTTCAAGACTGTCTCCGTGAACTAGGAGAATATTCCGCTTTAACAATCAAAAGAGCAACCATGCAGCGAGCGGTATTCATGCTAATTGCTGTGCAATTGGTTGACGCTATTGGACTTGGCCTATTGCTTCCATTGTTGCCGTTCTTCGTTCAAAACTTCGGTGCTACTGCCGTTGAAGTCACTCAGTTGGTGGCTCTGTATGCGCTTGCAGGTATGTTGTTCAGCCCAGTACTCGGTCGTCTTAGCGATAAGCTTGGTAGAAAACCGTTGCTGTTGGGCTGCACGCTAGGATCTTTCATCGCGTACTTAGGGTATTTCGTAGCAGACACGCTCTTACTAATTTTTGCCGTGAGGTTATTCAGTGGGATCATGTCTGCGAAAAGTGGTGTAACCACCGCATGGCTACTCGATCTGGTTTGTGAGCAAGATCGTGCGAAATATCTAGGGCTGCTCGGGTCTATGAATGGCATTGGAATGCTCATCGGACCAATCCTTGCCAGTACGCTATTCGTGGGCAGTGGCGAAATCTACCAATCGGTGTTTATCGGTGGAGCGTTACTGTCCCTAATAGCAACCGTTGGCGTCTATTCGATGGATGCCAGCAGGGCTTACCCTAGAGCGTCCGGGCACGCGGAAGTGGTACTGGATCGGAACTACGCAGATCTATTGTGCCTGAATTTTTCCGTTTTCCTGGCGTTTAGCGTTATTTTTTCAACATCTGTGATTTATATGCAGTCCCAGTTTCATTGGGATGTGAGGGAGGCAGGGTTAGCTGTTGGGTTGATGACTGGAAGTGTGGCAATAACGCGCGCATTCATTGCCCACAGGGTGTTGGCTGTTCTAGGTGTTGAACTCGGCACATGGGTGGCCGGGTTTGTCATGGCATTGTGCCTAGCTCTGTGCACGCTAACTGCTTCGACCTCTTTGTTTCTATCATTGTATTGTTTGTGCGCAGCGGCTTATGCGATTTCTGCGATTGGCGTAACTTTGTTGCTTGCTGGAAGGCTTCAACCGGAATCGAGAGGGTTGGGGATGGGGCGACTAGGTGCCGCTTCTTCAGCTGCAATCGTCCTCGGTGCTGCAACTCATGGTTACCTCTTTGATTCAATCTCTCCGGCGGCACCCTTTAAGCTGTATGGAGTTCTCGTGGCGATCCTTGTCACTGGTTGGTACTTACGTAATTATATACACAGGAATAAGACGCATGAGCAGACTTGAAGAAGACACCCGCTTGACGGGTAGGAATGGTCGTTACAAATCAACGCTACATGAAGATTGGCAGATATGGTTTCCAAACGGTGGCTACATGGGCGCAATGTTGTTACGTGCGGTGGGTGAAATGTCGGCATTTGATCGCCCGGTTTCTCAAACGTGCTATTTTCTTAGCGTGCCGAAAATAGGGGCTGTCGATATTCGCGTTGAGTCCCTCAGGAAAACTCGCAACGCTGAGGCCCTTTCGTTCGTCATGATTCAAGAGGAAAAAACCATTATTCACGGTGTGGCATGGACGGGAAGACCGGTTGAAGGATACGCACATGATGATGTGCCTATGCCCGATGTGTCATCAAAAAAAACACTGAAATCTACCCGCGATATTGTCAAAGGACATGCCCCGCAAGAATTTTGGAACCATTTCGAACAACGTCCACTCAGTGGGGATGTACACTGGCAACAAACCGAGTCCAGCGCGGCAATGCAACAAGATTGGCTAGCTTTTCGCAGCGACGAAGTCGATCAAGACCCCTACGTAAATGCCGGTCGATTCGTAGTTTTGCTGGATTCGTTTGGCTGGCCAGCCGCTGCCAGAGCACATTCTGGAGACGGGCGTTTCATCGCACCAACATTGTCACTAACAGTGGATTTTCATAGAGAATATGCCGGCCATTGGATGTTGTCCGAGGCTACGTCACCGATTGCCGAGAGCGGCTATATGCAAGTCAGAAGTCGGATATGGGCAGAAGGAGGACAGACACTCGCGAGCGCACAGGCAACATTAATGTGTCGCCCGAGGCCAGGCTTTTCAGAATCGAATTGATCGACCAAAAATGGGGTTCATTTCGTCGAACGTAACTTTTATCTAACGTAGGCATTGAAGCGATAAAGGGAGTACATATGGACCTGCGCAAACTTCCGGAAGGGTTTATGGAAGATAGTTCTGGCCTTGAGTCATTTGGCCAAGCGGCGAGCTGGTATCAGCTTGTTGGGCCTCTGTTTAATGCTACTGACAACCAACCCGGAAATGTTCGAATGGGGTTTTTTAGCGAGCCACGCTATATCAGTTCCATGGGGAGGGTCCATGGTGGGATGATGTCATCGTTTATGGACTACCTGTTGTTCAACTCTGCCCACTCTGCATGGGGAAACGCGATGTTAGCAACTGTGTCGCTGAACTTAAATTTTGTGAGCGCTTGCCCTGCTGGTGTTTGGGTCGTCGGATATGGTCGAGTTGTTCACGCGGGCAAAAATATGGCCTTTGTCAGTGGCGAAGCTAAGGCCGGAGAAAAGACCTTAGTTCAAGCGACTGCGACGTTTCAGAAACTGGACAAGAGGACGGGATAGAACATAGCTATCGGCAGATCGTCTAGCTTAAGCGACCCTGTACTACTTTTTCTGCGCATCTGCGAACGCAGCAGCCATAGCGCTGGCGGGTTTGTTCTGCGTTTGACGGTTTTTGCTTCCACGCTGCCTATTTGAAGCTTTGTTGTTCTCGTCTGGCTTCTTGATAGGGGCAGCTTTTTCAACAGGATCTGACAGCCGCATAGTTAGAGCAATGCGTTTGCGGGACGCATCCACCTCCATCACCTTAACTCGCACGATGTCTCCAGCTTTGACTATTTCATGAGGGTCTTTAACAAAACGGTCAGCCAATGCAGATATATGTACCAAGCCGTCTTGGTGCACACCAACGTCGACAAAGGCGCCAAAATTAGTCACGTTTGTAACGACCCCTTCTAAGACCATGTCTGTACGCAAATCGCGTAGCTCATTGACCTGCTCGTTGAAGCTGGCTGTCTTAAATTCTGGCCGAGGATCGCGACCAGGCTTTTCGAGCTCGGCAAGAATATCGATCACTGTAGGCAGACCAAATTTTTCGTCAGTGAAATTACTCGGCGTTAATGTTTTAAGCAATTTGGGTTGCTGCATCACTTCAGTAACAGATTTTCCAAGCTCACCCAGCATACGCTCCGCCAGAGCATACGCCTCTGGATGCACGCCGGAAGAATCCAGTGGATTATCGCCATCGGCAATACGTAGAAACCCAGCCGCTTGTTCAAAGGCCTTTGGGCCCAATCGAGGCACTTCTAATAGCTCTCGTCGCGTACGAAAAGCGCCGCGTTTGTCGCGCAGGCTAACCACATTTTCTGCCAAGGTTGTACTTAGCCCAGCAACTCTGGCAAGCAGTGGTGCAGATGCCGTATTCACATCTACCCCAACGCTATTCACACAATCTTCAACCACCTCATTTAGTGTCTTAGCCAGATGAAATTGATTGGCATCATGCTGGTACTGGCCTACGCCGATTGACTTGGGATCAATTTTCACTAGCTCAGCCAACGGGTCTTGCAGACGCCGGGCGATGGAAACGGCGCCGCGCAAGCTAACATCTAGGCTAGGGAATTCTTTGGCCGCCAGCTCCGATGCGGAATATACCGAAGCCCCCGCTTCAGACACCATAACTGAACGCAATGTCAGCTGGGGCTGTGCCTTTTGTAGTTCGGAAACCAGTGCATCGGTTTCCCGGGAAGCTGTGCCATTACCTATGGCGACTAAGCTAACTTTGTGCTGAGCGGCTAACGCTGAGAGTGTGGCTAAACTTCCATTCACGTCGTGTTTAGGCGCAAAGGGATAGATCGTTGCGGTATCAAGTAGCTTACCCGTGCTATCAACAACCGCCACCTTCACGCCGGTGCGAATGCCAGGGTCTAAACCCATAGTTGTATGTGCCCCGGCAGGTGCTGCGAGTAAAAGGTCAGCCAAGTTGCGGGCAAAAACGCGAATGGCCTCTGCTTCAGCTGTGCTGCGTAAATCTGAAAATAGCGTGCTCTCTATGGTCAACGATAGTTTCGACCGCCAGGTAAGGCGCACAACCGAGGCTATCCAAGCATCTGCCGCTCTACCTTCATCGCGTAACTTAAAATGCCCAGCTATGCGCCGTTCGCAGGTGCCGTAATCAAGACTCCAGCCTGTAGCTTCCAACTCTTCTGGCAATTTGAGAGAAAATCGAAGCACCCCTTCGGTACGACCCCGAAACAATGCCAAGGCTCGGTGCGGCGGAATTTTGGCAAGGGCTTCAGAATAATCAAAGTAGTCGCGAAATTTTGCGCCAGCATCTGCCTTTCCTTCAACAACTTTGGCAACGACAAGAGCGTTGTGCCGCTGATGCTGTCGTAAATAGTCGAGTAGCTGCGCATCTTCAGCAAAACGCTCTGCCAGTATTGAACCAGCCCCTTCCAACGCAGCCTTGGTATCAACCACACCCGGATTATCTCCAGCTTCAGTGGTAAATGGCTGCCGCAGATAAGATTGCGCCGTGGTTTCAGGCACCAGGGTTGGGTCTTCGAGTAACGTGTCTGCTAAGGCTTCGAGCCCGGCTTCTTTGGCCACTTGCGCCTTGGTACGACGCTTCACTTTGAACGGCAGGTAAAGGTCTTCTAAGCGTTGTTTAGATTCTGCATCTTCGATAGTGGCTTTAAGCGCGACTGTGAGTTTGCCTTGGGTGTCTATCGATTCAATCACAGCACCGCGTCGCTCCTCTAATTCTCGCAGGTAGACAAGCCGTTCGGCAAGATGACGAAGGTGTGTGTCGTCAAGACCGCCTGTCACCTCCTTACGGTAACGTGCAATGAAAGGTACGGTGGCGCCTTCATCGATAAGTTTAATGGCGGCAGTCACTTGGGGCGCACCTACACACAGTTCGGTGGCTATACGCGCGGCAATGGGTGGAAGCATTTAGTTGGAAATCCTTATAACAACTAGACGGGCGCGCACTATATCTGGGCTACTCTAGGATGGCGATATTCTTCTGATTAGACCTGCAAATTTCTCGCGCAACCGACGCCTGAAACATCGAGTCCCAGCTTGCCAGTTCGCTTTTAGGGAGTACAAAGTTCGCCCTTAGCAACTTTTGGCGCTACCGCACCGAAGGTTTAGTCCAAGTTGTTGAGCCACCTCGCGCCACTAAAATTTCAACCCCCTGCCTAATATTTAGGCCCACGCTTGCAACCCCATGTGAATCGTCACCGGGCACCATTGGAATCTCTTGGGCAATGGCAAATTCCATTAACGGCTTGGAGAGATACGGCTCGCTTGCGCCTTTACCAAGTGAGCGGACGTTTAAATCGAGAATCAAATTCAGCTTTTTAATTCTTCGCAGGTTACGAAATGCCCGCTCTCTGACTTCGGGTATATCCCAACGATCCATGTAATCGGCATCATAGATGCGAATGAGATCGAAATGACCAACAACAGTGGGCTCGAATCGATTGATCAGTTCCAACTGCACATCAAAATAGTCGCAATACAGTTGTTCAATAGATCCTGAAAGCTCGATTGCCCGGGCATAGTCTTCGGGTTCGCCATCAAATAGCAGATCATGAACGTGATGGACTGAACCCACCATCATGTCGAAATCATGTCTCGCGAGGAGGTTTTCTATGGCTTCTTCATACCCCGAATAGGCATCGGTTTCAAACCCAACGAATATTTCCATGCGGCCTTCATAGAGTGCTTTCAGCCGAGTCGCTTCCATAAAGTACTCATCAAATCCGCATTGTAGGTCTTCTACCTCAAACCCATTAGCCGCGTCTTCTGGGGCTACTAGAGACTGCTGTTCACTGGGCATATGCTCGGTTAGACAAACCCATTCAAACCCTAACTCGGCATACCGGGAAACAATTTGCTCAAGCACGTCATCAGCGTGTCCGCAAAAGCTACCGCTATGACCCCCGTGCACTGAAACCAAACTGAACGTCGACATCTGATCCACCTTAGGTTGCGGGTGATTTGAACACTTTTATTTTGCTTTCAAACAACGGATGCCCGCTTTGGGCAGAGAGTGTGCAAAAACTATTTTAACGGAA
>QIGT01000350.1 GCA_003230835.1 Gammaproteobacteria bacterium | reverse complement strand
CTCTACTTACGACGGGGTGGATTGCCGAAATCGGGATCAGAACTAATCCTCGCGGCAACGGTTGATTCGGGAGCATCGTACCAGCCTGGATCGCTGTAATCTCCGGCCTTCATTTTGTCGCGCACTTTCACCGTAGTGAACATGCCGCCCATTTCAATATTTCCGTAAGGACCTTTGCCGGCCATCATGGCCAGAGTGTTCTGCGGACCTGGATGATGACCCATATCGGTGTGTTCCTGATGTTCTCCCATACCGAATTCTCCCATCGCCATAAATCCTGGCAGCATCTCCTTTATTTCAGAATCAATTCCTCGTTGGTTAACCCCTAAGGGGTTGGGAATATCATGGCCCATCGCATTCATCGTGTGATGTGCCATGTGACAGTGAAAAGCCCAATCGCCAGGCTCAGCGATAAACTCAATATCGCGAATCTGACCAACACCGATAATTTCGGTAGTTTCGGCTCGCCACTGAGATTTTGGCCAGCGCCCGCCATCAGATCCTGTTACCTCAAACTGCACCCCGTGCATGTGTACCGGATGGTTCCACATAGAAAGATTTGCCATGCGCACACGCACCCGTTCGCCTGTTTGAGCAACTAAGGGGTCTATCGCTGGAAACACCTTGCTGTTAAATGTCCACAAATCAAAGTCAACCATAATCGCTGGATCTGGTCGATAGGTGCCTGGATGAAGTGCCCAGTTGTGTAACAAAAAACAATAATCTCGATCAATTTTTACTTTTTCGCCATCCTTCGGATGGATAATAAACATACCCATCATGCCAACTGCCAACTGCACCATTTCATCAGCATGCGGGTGATACATATGGCTACCGTGTTGTTTGAGTGTGAATTCATAGGCAAACGTCTCACCCGGAAGAATTTGCGGTTGGTTGAGTCCGCCAACACCATCCATACCGCTAGGCAGTAACAATCCGTGCCAATGTATAGTGGTGTGCTCCTTCAAGCCATTAGTAACCAGTATTCGCACACGATCGCCTTCAACCGCCTCAATAGTCGGTCCGGGTGTAGAACCGTTGTAACCCCAACATTTTGCACGACTACCCGGGGCAAACTCGTGATCAACTTCTTCGGCCACCAAGTGAAACTCTTTTACACCATTTTTCATGGTGTAAGGCAAGGTCCACCCGTTCAACGTTCGTGTAGGTAGATAAGAATTGTTCGCAGTATTACTGGGTTTACGAGGAGCGTTCGCGGCATTAGCGCCTAAAACGGGTCCAATTGCCGCAGCGACAGCACTGGCGCCGGTTAAGTTTATAAAATTTCGTCGTGATGTCATGGTGACTCTCCGTCAAGCATCATATTGTGACCCTCATGCGGATCTTCATTTTCTTCCTCTGCAGGCTTGTTAGTGTGTCCAGAGTGATCCATGCCTCCAGATTTCGGCTTAACCAACTCGCGTACATCGATGTGTTGATCTCCAATATAGGCATTGCTCGGTAACACTGTACCTGTAGCGAGACTCAATTCAGCGCGCGCTATCCAGTAGTCACGTATTGCTTCTAAATACCCCTGGTAGCTGTCGTATTCATCCTGTTTTAAACTGATCAGCTCAAATATTCCGATGAGCATATAATTTACTTCTTCTTGCGCGCGAGCTACGGTTTCCATACGTTGCGGGATTAACACGTCGCGATATTCGTTCACCCGAGCCTTCGCTATAGCAACATCTGCAGACGCTAAGCGAACTTCGTTGTCCACGGCAGTTGCTACACGTCGCACTTCGGCAATGGCAATTTGTAATTCTGCATTTGCTCTCAACAGATCATCCTGGCCCTGATTAAAGATCGGCACTTCCCATTCCAGTGTCGGACCAAACAAGCGAACGCCATCGGTTTCGCGTTCACGCTCTACCCCAATGTCAAGATCCCCTAACCAACGCGTCCAATTTACCACCCCCAGGCGATCAGCCAGGAGGTCTGTTTGGGTAAGCACCGCGGCAAGATCCAGGCGTGATTCAGCGGCAAGCAACAGCAGTGCGCCCAGATCATCTTCATGTGAAAGCGGCAACTTCAGCTGTGCGGGCGCCTGCCAAAGCCCACTACTGGATAAACCGAGCAAAGTTGCAAGATTAGTGCGCGCCGCAAACACCTTACCTTGCGCTTCAAGAGACTGTAGTTGCGCTTCCGAGGCCGCAGCTTTCTCCAGGGCTAACGCCCGTGGAGCCAAATTTCCCGCATCGGCATAGCGTTGTGCCAGGGAAGCTGACAACCCCCCGGCTTTGGCAATTTGCGCTCGTAGTGCGGCTACCTGTTGAGCGCCAACATAGTAATAAAAGGCGGTTTCTGCTTTGCCGGCGAGCATTAGTACCTCGGCAGCCACAGATTCTCGAAGTGCAGCAAATGCCTGTTCAGATAGTCTCTTACGCGCAGGCAAAGTAATGAGATCGGAAAATGAGGTGGCAAGACCCAAGGTGATGAGGTCACGCTCACCGCTGGCACTGGAGTCGAGTATTGCAGCACTGAAAATTGGATTTCGGATCCGCCCCGCGGCATAAATATCTGCAGCTCCAAAACCTAGAGTGGCATAGGTGGCTTGCATCTCGGGATTGTTGATAAGTGCAATCCTGATCACACTTTGTCGGTTAAGCGGTTGTGAAATCAGTGATTCAAGCAATTCTTCGGTTGCTTCATCCACGCTCTGTCCTCGTGCGACAACCAACGCATCCACAGAGCCTCGGCCCAGATCAGCAGGAATTGTTGTACAACCGGATATGACGGCAACAGTAATTGCGATACCAATACACCTGGTGAACCAGAAGGATCGAGATCTTAGTTCGCCCGACAATCTGGAAGGTTGTTGGCGTTTGCTAGGTTTAAAAATACTAGTGGTCATGAGATGAATGGTCATGTTCCGAAGGCTCCGAAGGTTCAGTAGTTGATCCATGATGACCCTCTTCAGCCCCATGTTCGTCATCACTCATTTCTCCATGACTGTGACCCTCGTTTTCATCACCACTGTGGTGACCCTTACCTTGGGCACTGATCAATAGGGCTTGATAGGCAGGACCATCCATATCAGGGAGCTTGGTCATGAAAGCCACCATGGGCCACAAAGCTTCATCCCCATGAGTTACACCCCAGGACGGCATACCGGTCATTTTGATTCCGTTTTTGGTCACCCAAAACAGTTCTTTGGCGCTCAGGTGAGTCGCAGACTCTGCTAAATCTGGTGCCGGAGGATTGAGCCCCTGGCCCATGGCACTTAACGCTTCTCCCGGTGCTCCATGACAAGCAACACACATCGCAACAAAGTCATTAACCCCCGCCTCAACAAGAGATGGATCACTCAGGTCTGGTGGTTCAACGCTCTCAGCCTGACGCTTCACTGAAGCGTGTGAGGTTGTCTTTAACAACCATGTGGTTAGACCATTGTGGGGAGTGTTTGCACTAACATCGTACAGCCCCGAATAAGCAAAGCCGACTACACCAATAAAGACGACAGCCACAAAGCCCAATAATGTGATCAACAATTTCATAAATTCCTCCAGAAAAATAATGCTGCGCTGATAACAAAACCTGTAACAACGAAGCACACACGCCAGCAATAGATTCGGCATGGATGTAAGATAAACACTCGCCCACAGAACAGCGGGATTTAGTTCAAGTAAATTGGAGGTCGGAAAGGAAGTTCAAGTACTGGAGCCGTCAGAAATTGGACCAGATGATTTGGAGAGCTGGCTTTAGCTTCGTATAAAGCCATTCGATCAATAAGCGTATCACCTGCAACCGGTGCAGTAGTCGCCGCGCAGTGGTTTGCACAACCCTCGTCACAGATACAATCCGCATCAGCCATTACCTTATCGCTATGACTCGCGTAATTTTGTGGTGGTATCATTTTCCCGGTTATTTCTCGCTCGGTCATTTCTGGCTCGGTCATCTGATGATGGTGCTTGCCGTGGAGGTTGAGCACGAGTACTGCCGTTGATTGGGGACTTGAAGAATGTGCACAAGGCAAAATGTTAGACCCCCACGTCGGCGCGGACAGGGTTACTATCAGAAAGTACACTAACCATTTCTGCAAACTAGACACCACCTAAGCCTAACCCCAAGGACCACACAACACAAACAGCAGACCACAGAAAGGTATCTCCAGTTCCCTACATTTACTTCATTCATCAGAGCAACCCTAAACTGACGGGCTTTACAGAGAAACCTTTCTATTCAATAAAATTGCAGGTGGAACATAAACCCCCTGCCAGTGTCTGAGTTTATTCAGGTGCTATACTTCAGATCATCCGCTATCTCCATTTCGCAAAAATTTGGAATATTCGAATTACGGTAAATTGGTATGGATTTTTCTCCCGGTACCGCTAGTGAAGTTTTTACTCTGCGGTTCAATCGAAAACACTCACGACCCGTATCATTATCATTATTATTAGTGAGTTTGTTAATTGGGCAGCCAGTCCTGGCAGCTCCCATTGCCACCAACACTGCTTTACCGTTAAGCAAACACGAGTTTATATTTCGTGAACAATTTTCTTTTTTGCACGCGCGTGATGATTTATCAGGCAGTAAACGTGAGATAACTCGGTTTGAATCTCGCAGTGTTTTGGGATATGGGTTGACGCCAAAGTGGGCAATTTTTGGGGTGTTACCTATAGCCCAGGTAAAAAGAGAGTTTGGCATAAATCGAACAAAACAATCCGGGCTTGGCGATACCTCCCTTTTCACTCGTTACGAAATATACCAGGCGGATAAGCCAGGACGCACGTTCCGCATTGCACCCTATTTTGGCGTTCGTGCGCCAACCGGACGTGACGGAAAAACTGGCGACGGTTCTACGGACTTTTTTAGTGGTCTTATCTCAACCTTAGCGACCACCCAATGGGTACTTGATTCCCAAATACGCTTTGATCTAAATCGCAAAGCAGATAGTTTTAAACGCGGTAACGTTACTCGCCTAGAAAGCTCCTTTCAATATCGACTCTCACCAAAACAAGTGACCATCAACGTAAAAGGATTTATTTTCGGGGTTCTCGAACTTGGCGCCTTTCACTACGAGAGGAATCAAATTATGGGCTTAACAGACCCAAATAGTGGCGGCTTTCAACTCTTCCTGACGCCAGGAGTACAGTATGCAACGCAACGGTGGATCGTCGATCTGGGGGTAAAAATACCAGTGGTTAGCAGACTGAATGGCAACGCATTGGAACCAGACTACGAAATTTTAACCAGCCTTCGAATTAACTTTTAGCTAACAACTTTTAACAAATAGTAAAGGAAGAAACCGAAAGTGAAATACATTACTTTGGTACTCATTGTTCTTACAGGCACACAACTTGCCCGCGCAGGCGATATTCAATACGACATACGGGTAGATGGAATCACTTGTCCGTTTTGTGTGGCGACATCAGTAAAGGCACTGAAAAAGATCGACGGCGTGCACACGGTAGGAAGTGATCTTGATGCTGGCACCATCATAGTGTGCGCTGACAGCTCGGTTACGTTCACCAACGAACAACTCCAACAGTTGTTTCTGGACAAAGGTTTTACCTTTCGCTCCTTTGAACAAAAAGCACAATGCACAATAGATAGTCACTCACACGAGGGTGCCGAATTAGAAAACATCCCCGAAGATCATACACGTCATCACGATCGTACCAGTTGAAATGACCCCATGAACGATATAAAGCCACGTCAATGGGGCTGGCTGACTCTATTTACCTCTTCGACAACGCTTATATGCTGTGCTTTACCCATATTACTGGTGTCATTCGGGTTGGGTACTGTATCAGCCTCACTTTTTGCCAACTTACCTTTTCTCGTAGTGCTGGCGCAGTATAAAACCTGGATGTTTGCTGGCAGTGGAATTGTTCTTGTGATCACCGGCTGGTTATTGTTCCGGCCAGGAAGGTACTGCCCAACTGATCCAGTACTGGCAGCACAGTGCGAATCAGCCCATAGCTGGAATGTGCGTTTTTTCTGGGTCTCGGTTGCTATCTGGGCGCTTGGTTTTGCTGCCGCCTATCTGGCGTTGCCAATCTTTGTCTGGCTTGATGGTGGCTGAGAAAACAAAAAACCTAACGCAAATCCGACAGCTGATAGCCTTGGGCATCTAAATTTGCACGTACAATTTTTTGTTCATCTTGCCTGTGGACGTTCCTCCCACTTTGGGTGAGGTCGCCCAACAATGTGATCTTCTAAGCCCACAGAAGAGATCTACTCTCCACCGCTCTTGACCAAATCTTCAGAGCGATCGTTGATGATCAGATATTCTTCGGTATCAATTTTGCGCACATCGCCATGGTATGCAGATATTGAGACCTATGCTCGTACTCCACACCCTCCTTCGGTGGCAACAATCATCTGTTCGACGCTGAGCATACGATCTTTCAGGACCTCCAACAACGCCAAATCAAGTGGCATGGATGCTATAAATACCCGAGATATATTACGGCACTAGAGAAGCTGAGATAGAAACGTTCGAGCGGGCACA
Source organism: Gammaproteobacteria bacterium (assembly GCA_003230835.1). GTDB lineage: Bacteria > Pseudomonadota > Gammaproteobacteria > Pseudomonadales > Azotimanducaceae > UBA4421. Next base: position 1,401 of record QIGT01000350.1, on the reverse strand, counting down.
ACGATTGGCGGGCCACTTTTGGCAAAACAATCGGCATCTACATAGTTCAGGTCTACAACAACTTGGAAAGCAAAAGGCGCGGCGAGTTGCCGTTGAAAATACGCTAATGTTGGGCTGATAGACTCGTTGCGGTTTTTCACCTCAACCAAAAACCATGGCTGCCCATCGCGTACAACCACAAAATCAACCTCGCGTTTTTCCTTGTCACGCAGGTAACCGAGTTCAAACTTACCTAAACCCATATCATTCCATCCCTCGACGGCTTTGAGCAGGTGGCAGGCAACAAACGTCTCCGCTTTGTCCCCTATGTCTGTAATCGACGCCCAATCACGCAGGAACCACTTGGGTTCCTTGCGTAATGATCGTGAGACATTCTTAAACCAGGGTTTGATCAGAAACCCAAGATGCAGGCCAACAAGTACATCAATCCATCGGCGAATTGTATCAATAGATACGCGAATGTTGCTCGATAAACTAGCATAGATAAGTTGTTGGGATGAGCGACCAGACAATAGTTTCACCAAAAGTTCAAGCTGGTCGAGTTGCTGAATTTGGGTTAGGTCACGGATATCTTCTCGAACTAATTGTTCAAGGCGCAAGGATTGCCATCGTCGACTAAAGCGCATGTCGCGTTTCAGAAATGGCTCGGGATAACCCCCATGGGTCCACAAAGCATCAAAATTTGCCTCGCCAACCTTTTTAGGTGAGCGGAAGATCCGCTTTTCATCTGGTAAATTCTGGGTCAAAGTTTCAGCAACTGAGAATGGATGCATTCTGTACAGAAAATATCTCCCCATTAGACTGTCACCACCGCGCCGATAGATATCCATGCGGCTACTGCCCGTGACTATAATGCGAAGTTGATCTGCGTAGGTATCGAAAAATCCTTTTAAGAATTGTTTCCAACGCAGATATTTATGTAACTCATCGTAGACAACAACCATAGGTATTTCTGATAACCGGTTGAGCTGAAAATGGTCGATCAGCGTCGCAGGGCCAGCGAGAATGGTTTCTCGGTCATCGATATTGTCCCAATTGACATAAGCATCGCCATGAGCGCGACAGGTTGTGGTTTTACCAACTTGTCGCGGGCCACTGATGAATATCATTTGTCGCTGCTTTGCCAGATGTTCAATCAGCAACGTATCGTAGAGTCTTTTTTTTGGTTTCATTCTAGCCCATTATCGATAGCATCGTATAATAGTCAAGACCAAATTACGATGCTGCCGATAATGGTCAAAGGCACCAAGCCATTCAGATAGCCCCGATCACTATTTTTAACTAACCACCCCACTTCAGAAAATTCAGAAACTCACGGCGGTTTTTGGGCCCGTGGGTCAAAAAGCTGGGTTGTGGATTTTCCAGATAGGCTGATTTTTCTTTTGCGACTATATCGCTTGA
>QIGT01000351.1 GCA_003230835.1 Gammaproteobacteria bacterium | reverse complement strand
CAATACTGCTCGCCAATGAGCCCGCCTCTTCTCTAAAACGTTGCTGGTGGCGCCTCGAACGAGACAATATCCCTAACCGTTTTACTGCTGTGTCAACGTCGCCTTCGGTATACATAGTGAGCGAATTTTTAATATAAGCTCGACTCCAGGCTGGCGATCGACGAATGATTTTTGCGGGTACGGGTGCTACAACAGCGGGAGCAACAACTTCACTCCCTGTGCGGTCCGTCTTGGCATCCGCGATCGCTGCAACATCACGATTGTCGATTTGAACCGGGTCATCGGCGGGCACATCAACTGATAGTAAAGCGCCTGCCGTTTGATCAAGTTTGTCATTCGAACCTGACGGCTCGATTGACAATTTACTGTCCAGGTTCATCTGCGCGGCTATGGCGGAATCGGCACTCTCGTTGCTCGCCCCCTCCTGCAACGCCTCAGCACTTTTCCCCAGGTCCGCGTCGACAGTTGGATCAACTGCGACGGCCTCTAACTCCTGAGCCGGGGGTGTCTCTACAATACTGACTCGTCGAGCCGGCGACAGAAAATATGCCGACGCCAATACTAAGGCTGCAACAACGGCTATTAGAGGGTATTTGGATTTTCCAGAACTTTCATCACCCGATGATTTGAAGGACACAAAATCCTTAACTCTACTCCAGTCGATGGCAGGTAAGGAGAACTGGGGAAGCGTTGGCTTCGACAATGACTTGTTTTGTAACGGCATCACTTCACCGCTAATGCTGGGAAGTTCCTGGTCCTCTTGATCTACCTCAAAAGTGAATTTGACGTCGCCAATTTTGATGGTATCTTTGTCGCTCAACATTACTTTCTTGGTTTTTAGACCATTGACACGAATACCGTTGGCACTTGCCACGTCCTCGATGACAAGCCCGGGAGCGTCATTCTGCTTTGTGATTTGAGCATGCTGTCTCGAAACACTGCGATGCTTAATCTGTAAATCAGCTGTTTTACTACGACCGATCGAATACGGAAACTCAGTCAGCTCGAATATTTCACCCGTATCGGCATTTAGCAACTTTACTGCTGCAGTCTGTTCCTCAGTCTCAAACACCAACAGAGTCTTTTCTTCATCCCAGCTAAGCTCTTTTTCCAGTTGTGGCTCATCCACAACCGGTGCTTCACCAAATACCGGTGTTGTTTCTTCAATGATGTTAGTTTCAATCAAAATTCTTCTCTCAGTCAAAAATGCTTAACGACACTGGACCAGGGACACCTTGTCACCGGTCGTGATCGATTTCCCCTGAAGTGACGAGGCTGGTAACTCAATGGTCGAAAAAGTTTTCGGTCCACCGATTGCAATGGAGAACGGTTTCACGTTGCTCTTGAAATTTACAATCCGCTGATCTCTATCTAAAAATAAAACGTCAATACTGTAAAGCATGCCTATCATGTGTACTGAGCTGCACGGCGCCAACCAGGCACCTGCGCCCTGTGGCAGTTGACGTGTACCTAACAGCCCTTTAAATCGACTCAACCAATTCAACATTAATTTTACCCGATGGCCGAGGACGTGCTCCCCACAACTAATTCGAACGTAATCGCCGTTGTTGCAGTCGGGCATCATCACTAATTGCCAAATAAACTATAGAGGCCCATGTCCCGGCCTTTGATGACTATCGGGAACATCACGATAACGAACGTAATAGGGAACAAAAATGCGATCAATGGGAAAAGCATTTTCATGGGCGCCTGATTAGCTAGCTTCTCCGCTTTCAAAAACCTTTCTTTACGGCGCTGTTCGGCTTGAGCAGCCAGTACTTCACCTAACTCACCTCCCACCTCTTCTGCCTGATTGACGACAGACACGAAGTTCGTCACCGCCGGCATGTCAACCCGTTTGCCAATTTCGGTAAGTGACTTATGACGAGGCACACCGGTTCTGGTCTCCCGAATTAGCCTTGCAAACTCTTCACGCACAGGACCAGGTGCCATTTTCTCAACGGAATGCCCCATAGCACTGGCAAAGTTCAATCCGGCACGCATAGAAAGTACGAGCAGATCAAGAAAAAACGGAAACTGTTTTTCGATCATGCTGTGCCGTCGCTTGGTAGCGTCACGCAGCCAGATGTCCGGATAGTAATATCCCAATGGGATAATGAGTGCTAACAAAGCCACCTGGTAGTTGGCAAGATCAAGGTTTCGATAAATATACGTGAATAGCAATGTAGCAATGACCACCGATACCCGTCGGGTCGCAATGAACTCCTCCGGACTAATGGCATAGGTTACGCCCGCCGCGTCCAGTTTTGCCTTTATTAATGCCGAGGTTTCAGGGCTAATCGACTTGGCAATGCGCTCGACAAATAGGTTCACGAAGGGCCTGGTCAGTTTAAATAGTATGGGTGGTTTATCGCGCCAGTCTTCTGCCCCGCGAGAGGAACGTCCAATCCACACGAAACCCAACGTTGATACAATGGAGGCCAGGGAAAACATCACTAAAAATAAAATAAGAACTATCATGTTAGACGTCTATGTTGACAATTTTACGAATAATGACTGACGCAATTAGCATCATGACGGCCAACACGGCTAGCGTAATCCAGCCTACGGGTTCGCGGTATAGGGCAGACATTGCAACAGGTTCCTGTTTAAACAGGATAAAAGCCACGGCTACCGGCAGCAGCACCGCGACCCAACCCTGCATTTTCCCCTGTGCTGTAAGCGCGTCTATTTTCCCTTCTATTGCAGCTTTGGCACGCAGCGTGTCTGACAGCGTGTCAAACGTACCCGCCAGGTTACCGCCTACCGTGCCTGCAATCGCGATGGCTGAATTTAATAATTCAACTTCTGGTTCGGGCATACGCAAATACATGTTGTGTATGGCATCTTCGAGCTTTCGGCCAATTTTATATTCGCTCATAACCAGCGACAGCTCCTGTGACATTGGTTTAGGCTGCTGACGAGAGGACTGTTCTATGGCACGAGATAAATTTGAACCCGCGCGCAGTGATGAGCCCATGGCAGCTAAACAATCCGGCAATTGATAAATGAATTTAGCCATTCGTCTTTTACGTAGTTTGCTCACAATAACATTCGGCAGAATTGCAACGACCAACGCGACGATGAACGTTCCGAATATGCCAAGAAAGAAATAGGACAGGACAGCGGCCACGCCGGCACCGAGCAAGGTGTAAATAAACACTCTCTTGGGATCATAAAACACGAAAGAATCGCGCATGGCGGAACCGATATTTTCTACAAATTTTTGCTCGTAGATGCTGGCGCCTTCGATCAGGTATTGATACATCAACAGAAAAGCAAAAATTGTGCTCATAAAGGCCAAAATTGCGATCGTTATCATCATTAGTTCAAGGTCCCCATGAAATGTGCGGCGAAATAATTCTAAACATCCGCGTGTTCGCCAAATATTGAACGATCAAGTTTCATACCCGACAATTCCAGCTCACGATAAAAGCTCGGAGCGTAGCCCGTACCCGCAAACTCACCTAATATGCCGCCATCGGGGGCACGACCGGTTTCTTTAAAGGAAAAAATTGATTGCATGAGAATCACGTCTTTTTCCATGCCGTCTATTTCAACAATGTTGGTAATGCGACGCTTACCGTCGCTGAAACGGGTTTGTTGGAGAATAATATCCACAGCCGATGTGACCTGCTCACGCACCGCTCTCACTGGCAAATCAATTCCCGACATCAACACCATGACTTCAAGCCGGGACAGCAAATCACGCGGCGTATTGGCGTGCCCAGTCGTTAGCGAGCCATCGTGGCCGGTGTTCATAGCCTGTAACATGTCCAGCGCTTCACCGCCGCGACACTCACCAACCACAATACGGTCAGGCCGCATACGCAGAGAGTTTTTTAGCAAGTCACGAATCGCGACTTTGCCTTTACCCTCGATGTTAGGCGGTCGACTTTCCAGTGACACTACGTGGGCCTGATGGAGCTGTAACTCCGCAGCGTCTTCTATCGTAACAATGCGTTCGTTCTCCGGAATAAAATTCGACAGAATATTAAGCGTGGTTGTTTTACCCGAGCCAGTACCCCCTGACACGATCATGTTCTTGCGAGTCTTGACGCATATTTCCAGAAATTCAGCCATTTCCGGGCTGAGTGTTCCAAATTCGATCAGGTTCTGCATCGTTAGTTTTTCTTTGGCAAATTTTCGGATGGTAAGCGTCGGACCATTAAGCGCCAGCGGCGGAATAATGGCATTGACTCGCGACCCATCGGCCAACCGTGCGTCTACCATCGGTGAGCCTTCATCAATACGACGACCCAAGGGCGACACAATTCTTTCAATGGCGCTCATCAAAGAGGCAGAACTGGCAAATGTCGCCGTGGTGTGTGTGAGCTTGCCCTCTTTCTCAACGTAAATGGAATCTGCACCGTTCACCATAATTTCTGTAACTGAATCGTCCTCCAGAAACACTTCCAACGGACCCAAACCGATAGTCTCGCAAACAATTTCTTCGATCAGGAGGTCCTGTGTATATCCCCCAGGGATTTCCACTCTGTCTTTCTTGATAACAATTTTAGCGGCTTCCCGCGCTTCTTCTTTTAGTTCGTCGGAACTGAACTTGTGTAATACCCCACGCTTGTGTAAGTCCAGGTACTCAAGCACCTTGTCTTGCACGAATTGTTTGAGTTTCTGTACGTCTTTGATTTTTTCAAGTCTGGCAGGATCAACCGCAGCCTTCGGAGCGGGTGTAATCGGAGCGCTTGCCGTCGGTTTGAGTTCCGTAACAGTTGCCTTTCTGGCTGGAGAGTTTTCTTCAAGGGGTGTCGGCGTTTCAGTAACGAATTTAATTTTCAAATTGCCCATGCTGAAGCGTTCTCCAACCTTGAATTTTCGGTTCTTGATCCGCTTACCGTTCCATTCAACGCCGTTGGTACTACCTGCGTCTTCTAAATAGCCCAAACCAGACGAACTGATGGTCAAATTTATATGGTGCCGCGATATATGTGAGTCGGCCAATACGATATCGCAGGTGCCGCCTTTACCGATGCTGTACTGACCAGGCGGTAGTGGGTAAGTTGAAATATCACCCGTATGTGTTGTTACTTCTAGTGTGAGCATGGTGTATGAACAACTCCGTAATTAATCCTTAATGCTAAAACGCAAATCCGCTTCGCTCAGATTTCCAAGATCGCTACGCGCGATACTTTTAATTTCTGTTGCACGCTCAATTGCGTTCTGATTTCGTTCGCTTTCAACGGTTAGCAATCCCGGTGTGACCAACACGATGAGTTCGGTTTCCTCGCGCCGAAAGGATCTTGATTTAAACAATTCTCCAAGAATCGGTATGTTGCCCAAACCCGGCAGTTTGTCCAGATCTTTAGTAGCGTTGTCACTAAGCAAACCCGAAAGCACCATGGTATCGCCGCTCCTGAGATTCATTTCTGTTGCAGTCTTGCGCGTTAAAAAGCCAGGCACACCCATTACCGACACGGAGGGATCTATAGAGCTGACTTCCACCTCGACGGTGGTTTGAATGTACCCGGAAGGATCAGCGATCGGGCTCATGTTCAAAATTATGCCGTACTGTTTGAACTCAACTGAAATTGCGCCATTGCCCTGGTCAATTGGTATGGGCACTTCACCGCCCGCCAGGAAACTCGCCGAGCCACCGCTACGGCAGGTCAAGGTGGGCTCTGCCAAAAACCTTGCAAAGCCCTTTGAAACCAGAAAATCAAGCTGCGAGCCAAGCGCCGTCGAAATACCAAAGTAGGTCGCTGCATTGGCCCCGCTCAAGGGCGGCCCCACAGGCCCACCTACCCTGATCTGGGGGTTCGTTCGCCAGTCGGCAAAATAGCCAAACGCAGGACCATTGGCTGAGGCATCCCAGCGGATACCAAGATCTTTAATACGCGACTTGCGAATTTCGAGAACTTTCACATCCATCACAATTGTTGCTCTGGGCGTAATCAGTGCGGATGTCACAAAATTAGTAATGCCGTACTTTCGGGCAATCGCTTGAAGTTTCCGAAAATCATCTTCGGTCAGCGCCTGGCCTTCCATCACCAGTTCGTCACCAATTTCGCGTAGCTCTATGCCTTCGATGCTGCTGAGCAAGTCACGGACCTCACCCACGCGTCGGTCTGGTTTTTCCAGAATCACACGAAGCACGTAGTCAAACTGCCCACCATCACGAGTCCAGACGCGTAAATCGGTCAGGCCAAGTGCTTTGGCCGTTATCAGTATTTGATTGACGTCTCGCAACACCAGCACGTCGGCAATATCGTCATTGCCGACTGATATCCTTCGAATGTTATAAAACTCCATCACTTTAGTTTGACCAGCGACAATGGTAATCAGGTCCCCGTTTTGATCTTCGAGGACTCTGCCTGCAGCCGCTTGTGCTGGCCATTGAAGGCCCGTCAACACTAAAACAACAAAACACCTTGCCACTATTCTCATTATTATTTTTTTCCTGCTCGGATAATTTCAATTCTCGGTGGTCCACGACGACGCGACGTAGATGCTTTTTCCTTACCCAGAAGCCGGCTAACCGTCATCGCTTCTGCAAATGTTGGTCCATTGTCATTAGGCGATCGCAGCACAACTGATAAATCAGCGGCTTGATTGGCAAGGATGATTCGCGATGCATTTTCCGATGTGACCAGCAAGGTAATTGTTTGATAGCGGGCACTTACTTCGTTGTTGGTAAACTCTTCATCAACCTGTTCTCCTGTAGCGAGCACCTCAACACCAACTAGCAATGGCAGCGTCTTTTTTATCTTGTTATCATCCAGCGTCATCAACAGGTCAATACGATCACCGGGTCGTAACATGCCTGACACCGATTTGATGATGTCAACGGGAAACGTCAATGCACGATTACCGTCTTCAATCAGGCTCGAAAAGCCTTTTCCACGAGACTTGGACATATGCGACATCAATAACGGTTCGCCCTTGTTCACAGGGTGTACAAGCTGATGAGTAACTACATCGGCAACCGTACCTGGCAACACGGTATCCTGATGTATAAACGCTCGGGGAACTTTGCGAACCGCCAATACACTGGCATCCAAAATTGTACCTTTACGTAAATTTTTGGTGGGCACGACGATTTCGATGGACGTGTATTGCTTGTCCAATGCCGTTTTGTGATCGGCTATTTTTGTACTGATGAAGCTATTGGCAAGAAATGCCGCAGCAAGTCCTGCAATGATTGCTCCGACAAACAGAAATAATGTCGTCTTACTATTCATACCCGAATCCCTTTCCACTTGTTCTTATGTTTTTAAGCAGGTGTTCCCACAGCACCCCCGAACGTACGGTCGCTACCAGGTAATACGATATCTCTCCCCGCAGCCTGGTAACGGCATCTATCACTCAAGTAGTTGGTTGCGACATTGAGTGGATATACTCTTCCTGATGTTCCACCAAATTATCCAGTACCATATCGGCCGTTTGCCAAACGACAACCAAACCAAAGACCAGAGCAACCAGATATTCCACCATGGTTGATCCCGTTTGTTTATTACGCGATATTTTTTTTCGCATGACCTTCTCCAAAAATTTTACTTCATCCAATTGACGACTACGGCCGTTTTGCCACCAAAGCTTGGGTTGTCACCCACAATGGTTACCTGGCACAACTGCCGCTGACGTTGAAAGTTAAGCTGTCGCGTTTTGAAACTTGTCGACGGCATTCCATATTCCTGAGAGACCCACCCATCCCGCTGCAGACTCGACTTGATCCACTGAGAGTTTGAACTCACTGAACTGCTATTAATGCTCACAATTGTCTCAGCTGACAAACCGGCATCCAGAGATTCAATGATCGATACAACTTCAGAATTTGGGTAAAGCGGGAAATCTGTGGTCACATCTGCTACGGCTTTTAACGGAGTCAGAGATACAATCAAGCTACCT
>QIGT01000084.1 GCA_003230835.1 Gammaproteobacteria bacterium | reverse complement strand
TAACGTCAATCCAAGCATCACCGTTAGACGCCTCAGTAATCGTGTAGGGCACCATTTTTATGTCTTTTTGCACGACATCGTCTTTGAATTTACGACCAATCAAACGTTTCACCGCAAACACTGTGTTGATCGGATTGGTCACCGCCTGACGCTTAGCATTTTGGCCGACCAAGATTTCGCCATCTTCGGTGTAAGCCACAACAGAAGGTGTGGTTCGATCCCCTTCCGAATTTTCGATGACGCGTACGTCACCACTATCAAGTACTGCCACGCAAGAGTTGGTTGTACCTAAATCGATTCCTATAATTTTACCCATGGTTTGTCTCCATATTCCTAGCAGGGACGCGTTTTGTTCATAGCCTTATATTTGGCCAAATCGTCGAAGTTCAAGGTCACGTGGTGGATATTTACCCTTGTACGACGATCACTTTGGCTGCTCGTACTAAGCGGCCATTCAATAAATAACCTTTAGCCATCACCTCCATCACCGTATTGGGCTGCGCATCTGGATTTGGCACCATGGCCAACGCTTCGTGTTGTTGTGGATCGAAGGGCTCGCCTAAAGGGTCAATTTGTTCAACACCTGAGCGAGCTAGCGTCTCCACGAACAATTTCAACGACAGCGCCACCCCTTGCGCAATCGGCTGCGCACCCTCTGTCGTAGCGGCAGTTTCTTCAGCTTTTTCAAGGCTATCGAGCACTGGGAAAAGGTCGTTTAACAGCCTTTCCACAGCAAAATTGTGTGCATTTTCGACGTCTTTCAAAGCCCGACGCTTGACGTTTTCTACCTCAGCAAAACTGCGCAGAAGTTGGTCATTAAGCTTGCTAATTTGCTCTTCAAGATCAACTGCGCCTTCTTCATCTGCCGAATTTTCTGCTTCGCAAGCCTCGGATTCTTCAGAGTCTTGTGCCTGTGCGTCTTGTCCCTGAGAATTTTGTTGCGCAAGCTCTTCTTGCGCCTGCTTATCCTGTTCGGATTGTTCGTCAGCCATCAACCGTTTACCACCACACAAAACCTGGCAGGTTTATGTGGTCGAAGCGCACTAATTACAAGGGCAAAATGGATTTTTTTCGCAATGCCAACAGATTTGCGACCACTACTTAACCGTGTCGCATGGCCGCGCTGAGAAGTCGGGCGGTAACATCGACCACCGGGATGACATCTTTATAGTCCATGCGGGTAGGACCGATGACACCAAGTACACCTGCGACTTGCCCGTTAACCTCGTAGGATGAAGTCACCAAAGACATATCACCAAGGGGTTGATAGCCAGATTCGTCGCCTATAAAAAGTTGCACGCCACTACTTTCCAGGCAGCGATCAAGCAAATGCAACACCCGCCCCTTGCGCGAGACCGCATCGAACAGTGTTTTCACCGTGTCTGTATCCGCAGAGAAATCTAGTAAACGGCTTTCGCCACTGACCAGCAGTTCCTGTCCTTCTTCATCAGTTTCGGCAAATGCCATCGACGCAACGTCAAATGCTGCCTGCATCAGGTGGTCCATCTGATCCTTATCTTTCTGCATGCTGTCTAAAATAGAACGGCGAATGTCGATCAATGAGCAACCACCAAACTCGTGATTGATGAAATTGGCCGCTTGGTTGAGTTCCACCGAGGTGTAATCTTGTGCGGTGTGAATCACTCGGTTTTGCACTTCGCGGTCATTCAGGACCAAAATGACCAACACCCGCTCTGCATCGAGACGAACAAATTCTACGTGCCGCAGATTCACCTGCTCACGAATCGGCGTGGTGATCAAACAGGTCATCTGAGTAATTTTTGAGAGTAGGTCTGTGGCTGATGCAACCAACAAACTTGGCGCGAGATCAGGGTTAAGCTCGGCCTCCAATTCTTTCACTCGTGTTTCTTCCCAGGGCTCGACACTCAATAGGGAATCAACAAAAAATCGATAACCTTGATCGGTGGGCACCTTGCCTGCAGAAGTATGCGGAGACTTAACTAAGCCAATGGACTCAAGCTGGCCCATGATGTTGCGTATAGTCGCTGAAGAAACCTGCACATCAGCATGCGTGGCCAAGTATTTTGAAGCCACCGGCGTACCGTCAGCAATATATTGCTCAACCAGAAGCTTAAAAAGCTGCTGCGCTCGCGGGTCTACCTGACTGTCAAAATGTTCCGCACCCGTCATAAGATCAAGATTACACCTTCTCTGGTCGTTTTCTTATACCAGCGATTGCCCTGTCATGCACTATTTGATGATAGGCTCGCAGCATGCTTAAGCAACTCACCCTGAAAAATTTTGTACTAGTTGAGTCTCTAGACATCGCCTTCAACGAAGGTTTAACCACCATCACCGGGGAGTCTGGGGCAGGCAAGTCGATTCTACTAAACGCATTAAGTTTGTTACTGGGTGAGCGCGCGCGTACCGAGGTCATTCGCCCTGGTGCCGACAAAGCGGATGTTTCCGCAGAGTTCGACCTGCGCACCTTACCGCATATCTGCGCACAACTTGAAGCAGATGAACTGTCCGCCGACGAACCAGGCCAGTGTTTGGTGCGTCGCGTGGTCTCATCCCAAGGTCGCTCACGTGCCTTTATAAACGGCATTCCAGTCACCACCCAATATTTGCGCGGCTTAGGCGAACAGTTGGTGGAAGTTTACGGACAAAATGAACACCGTAGATTAGCCAATCGCGGCACTCAGCTCAACTTGCTCGATGACTATGCAAGCTCAGCTAAAGTTGCGCGCACGGTTGCGGCGGCTTGGCAAACATGGCAAAGGACACTGGCCGACATCGAGCAACTTCAAGCCACACAAACAGCAGCGGCTAACCGCAAAGATCTACTCACCTATCAGCTACAAGAGCTGCAGGAACTTAGCTTGGCAGAAGGCGAGTTCGAAAAATTAGAAACCCAACACAAGCGTATGTCTGCAGCACACGCCACTTTGCAGACCCTGCAAACTGCCCTTGATGCCTTGGATGAAACCGACACCCTGCGTCAAGCTTCACGCGGAGTAGATGGCATCGATGATGAACACGGCGATTTACAGTCCGCCCAGGCCAATTTAAAAACGGTACTCAGCCTAATCGATGACACACAACACGACCTACGTCACTACCAAGATCAAATTGTTGTCGATCCCGCACACTTAGCTGAATTAGAAGACCGCTTAAACACAGCGCAAGATCTTGCGCGTAAACATCGCGTGCGCCCCCAAGCGCTGAGTGCACACGCTCAATCTCTGCGGGAAGATTTACTGAGTATCGACGCAGACAGCAGCACCTTGGAGATGTTGCAAACCCAAGCAGAAAAGCAAGCACAGCAATTTAACAAAAAAGCGCGGATGCTTTCGACTAAACGTAAAAAGGCGGCGCCACAATTCGCCGAAGTGGTCACTCACTACATGCAACTGTTGGGCATATCTGCCGGCGCCTTCGACATACAATTCGAACCGGCCAAAAGTGAGTCTGGACTAGAACGCGTAGAGTTTCATGTCACCACCAACCCCAATTTCCCATCGGGTCCACTGACCCAGATAGCTTCCGGCGGGGAACAAACCCGCATTAGCCTCAGCATTCAAATTGTTGCAGCCCAGCACAGTGCATTACCCTGCCTGATATTGGATGAAGCCGACGTGGGTGTCGGCGGTACCACGGCCGATACCGTAGGACGCTTGCTGCGAGATCTAGGCGTGCACACCCAGGTTATTTGTATCACCCATGCCCCCCAGGTTGCGGCTTTGGGTAACAGCCATTACCGAGTGGTAAAAACCGGCAACAATACGGACATACATGATCTCGACAATACTCGGCGCATTGATGAGCTGGCACGTATGCTAGCGGGGGCCGACATCACCGATAAGACCCGAGAGTACGCAGAATCACTTCTGCAAGCCGCTCAAGAATCCTGCCAACCCCACTAGAGAAAGCCAACTGCAGCGGTTAGTATCCACGCCCGAACCATTTGGGTTACCTAGCTTGATCGCAAAATTCTTTATCATCGTTACTGTCGTTGGCTTGCTAACTGCCTGCAGCCTACCTTCATTGAAGATCCCTCAAGTGCACAAGGTGACCGTGCAGCAAGGCAATGTCATCACGCAAGAAATGATAGACCAACTCAAACCAGGCATGAGCCGCATCCAAGTGGCCTTTATCATGGGCGAACCCATTCTGCGCAGCACCTTTAACCCCAATCGCTGGGACTACGTGTACACCATTCTTGTGCCAGGTCTGTTTGACCAGCAGGTAAATATGGCGCTGTTCTTTGAAGAAGATGTGCTGGCGTATTTTACCGGCGACATGGCCCCCACAGTGGCTACTGAAGAGCCCGATACCGAAGCAACGGCAGATGAAGAAATGCTAGAAGAAGTCACCGCAGACCAACAAGAAACCCCTCAAGACGCCTAATTTCGGTTTGCTGCCTGCTGCTCGGCACGGTTACGTCGTGCCGTCTTAGCGTCTACCTCTAATGGACGATATAGCTCGATCCGATCGTTGTTCCTGACCACTTCATCAGCTTGACAGATTCTTCCAAACACACCCACGGTATATTCATTGTTGAGTAGGCTGCTGAAATCTGCATGTTGGCGCAACAATGCAAGCACACCACCCACCGTTGCCTGGTCGCTTACCACAATCTGCGTACGGATAACGCGCTCGGGGCAGGCAAAAATAACTTCCACATTCAGCATGACAATGCCCGAACTAAGCGGAACGCGCAGCGAGGTCTTGCATGCGCTTGCAAAAAGCATCTACCAAGCGATTAGCAATAACTTCTGTAAACCCACTGAGCAAGCGCACCAACACGCCTTTAGCGACGAATTCGAGCTTAATATCGACCCGGCAGCCCAGCTCACCAATGGGTGTAAAGTGCCAGGAGCCTTCCAACGACTTAAACGGTCCTTCACGTAAAGACATAGAGATAGAATTGAGCGCGTGGGTATTTTCGGTGACAAAGGAAGAATGCAGACCTTTCCCCACCACACGTACTCGTGCAATAAGCCCATCTTCTAGCCGCTGGGTGATTTCCACCCGCTCGCAGCCCGGCAAAAATTCAGGGTAGCGCTCGACATCGGCAACCACCTCAAAAGCCAATTCTGCTGACACTTCGAGCAGTGCAGATCGTTCGACTTTGACCATGGTTTAACCCACAAACAAGGGCAAGATGATGGAAACAAATACCGCCAGCACACCTAGTGGGGCCACCACGCCACCGACAAATTTCCACAACAAGGTTTGCCAACCCTTGCGCAGGCCGAGTTGTTTCTTGAGGATATCTTTCGGCACCACCCACACGGCAAATATCGCAATAAACATGCCGCCTAGAGGCAACATGATGTTCTGCGAGACATAATCAATGAAACCAAAGTAGTTCAGCTCACCAACAATGTAACTTTCAGCCCAAATGTTGAAGGAAAACACCGTACCTAACCCCAGAGCCCAACAAATAACCCCCAGACTGACCGCCACCCTTTTGCGCTTGGCATTATATTCTTCTACCAAGTAAGCCAACGCGGGTTCCATGAGCGAAATAGCCGAGGTGATCGCTGCGAAGCTGACCAAGACAAAGAACACGGTGCCGAATACCGCTCCCAAGGGCAACTGCCCAAAGGCTAAGGGTAAGGTGACAAACATCAAGCCGGGGCCTTGGCTGGGCTCAAGCCCATTGGCGAAAACAATCGGGAAAATGGCCAGCCCCGCACTCACCGCAACCACTGTATCAAGCAGAGCAATAACCACCACAGTGCTGCCAATATTGGTGCCTTCAGGTACATAGGCACCATAGGCCATCATCGCACCCATGGCTAAGCTCAAGGTGAAGAAAGCTTGTCCTAGCGCAATCAACCAAGTTTGCGGGGTGACCGCATCAAACTTCAGGTCGAACATGAATGCCAGCCCCTGATCAAAACCACTGGAATTAAACCCATACACCAACAACACGATGAGCAAGACAAACAACACCGGCATGAAGATACGTACCGCCATCTCTAAACCCTTGGTCACACCTTTGCCGACGATCCATATCGTGAGCGCAACAAATATCGTCTGCCACATGATCATTTGCAACGGATCGGCGAGCAAATCAGCGTACACACGAGCAGCAGAATCGCTACTGATACCCTCGAATGCACCTTGGACTGTTAGCCAAACATAGTTCAGTGCCCACCCAGCAATGACGGTGTAATAAGACAGGATCAAAAACCCGGCTGCCACTCCCATCCAACCCACGTATGACCACAACTTACTAGCGTTAGCCTTTGCACTGAGCGTGCGCATCGCATTAATGGGGCTGGCACGACCTGCACGGCCCAACATCACTTCAGACATCATGATTGGAATGCCCACTGCAGCCACACAAACCAAGTAAATGAGCACAAAGGCACCGCCACCGTTTTCACCAGCGATGTAAGGGAATTTCCAGATATTTCCGAGGCCAACCGCAGAGCCTGCGGCGGCCAACACAAACAGCCAGCGGCCTGACCACAGACCATGGCGAGATTCAGAAGCCAATGCCATTTTGTAGATCTTATTCGGTGGAATTGGGCGCAGATTGTACTGTAAAAGAGAAAAATCTCGTATACTCGCCGCCGTTTAATTCTGTGCTGAAGCGCGTGAGTAAGTCGGCAAAAAAGAAATCCAACCATAGCGGCACCATTGCGCAAAATAAAAAAGCGCGTCACGACTATTTCTTAGAACAGAAATTTGAGGCGGGCTTGATGCTGCAAGGTTGGGAAGTGAAAAGCATACGCGATGGCCGCGTACAGCTCACCGACGCCTATATTACGTTACATAGAGGTGAAGCCTTTCTCGCCAGCGCTAATATCACGCCACTCAACAGTGCCAGCACACACGTCGTCGCCGAACCACAACGCGTGCGCAAGTTATTGCTTCACGAACGCGAATTAGCACAAATTTTTAGCGCCACCCAACAAAAGGGCTACACCTGTATACCCACTGCCATGTATTGGAAAGGCAATAAGGTGAAGTGTGAAATCGCCCTGGGCAAGGGTAAACAACAACATGACAAACGTGCCGCCACCAAGGAAAAAGACTGGCAGCGCGACAAGCGACGCATTATGAAATCAGACCATCAATAGAAGCTGACGCCGATACTAAGAGATGCCGATGCTAAGAGATTCCGATGCTACGGCGCCAAGCGATCATTTCAATGGCGGCTACGGCCGCTTCAATCCCTTTGTTAAATTCATCGTCTGCAGCACGCTCTTGGGCATGCTTTAACTCAAATACCGGTAAAATTTCAATCACCACCGGACATCGAAACTCATGCGAGACATCCCCTAGCCCGCGCATGCTTTCATTACTGATCATTTCGAAATGCAACGTGTCGCCTTTCACAATCACACCAAAACAGATCAGCGCATCAATTTCATTCGCTGCATCCAAAGACAGTAGATCACGCGCAGCCAATGGAATTTCCAGGGTTCCGGGCAATGTGTGCTGATCAATGTTCGCATAGCCGTGACCCCGCAAAACCTCCACACACTTGCTGGCCATGCTCTCCACTAACTCGGGATACCACTTAGATTTCAATATAGCGATACGACCCGGTTTTTCGATACTTGGCAATGCAGAAAGATCAACTTGGGTTTTCATTATCCTGGGTCCTTATCCTGCGTCCTTCAGCGCATCGCTGCTGAGCATTTGCCAATTGCCAGAGACCGCGTCACAAGCAATCGAGCCCTGCTCTTCCAAACGGGAAAATTCAGCCCGTACTTCCCAAGTGCCCATGGGCTCACCCTTATCACGCAACGCAGAATTTACATCACCCGGGCGAAAGCTTGTTTTACCTTCCGCGACCAGCGCTTCTATCACTGCAAATACGATGGTGGTACTTCGGCTTCTGCTCAATCTGCACTCCGCTTTATTCACGCCAGGGTTGGCTGCGGCGGTAGTATGCCAAGCGGGATTCTAAATCTCCACGTATAGCC
>QIGT01000488.1 GCA_003230835.1 Gammaproteobacteria bacterium | reverse complement strand
ATTGACTACGCTGCGCAACTGGGTAGCCCTATGATTGCAACAGGCCATTATGTGCGTGGTGATGGGTATGGGCGCGACTTTAGAGTACTTAAGGCTAGAGACAAGAACAAAGATCAAAGCTATTTTTTGCAGGCCGTGCCTAGAACACAGCTGCAAAAATGTTTGTTTCCACTAGGCGAGTGGCAAAAAAAAGATGTTCGCAGCTACGCCAAGGAACATGGCCTACACAATCACGATCGGAAAGACAGCACCGGCATATGCTTTATCGGGGAGCGTCGTTTCGCCGACTTCCTAAACCGCTATATAGAAGAAAAGCCCGGCCCCATCCACGACCTTCAAGGTCGATGTTTGGGCGAGCATCGGGGACTACCCTACTACACCATTGGACAGCGGCAAGGGATAAATATAGGCGGGGTTAAGGGTCGCCCAGAGACGCCTTGGTATGTGGTGGGAAAGGCCGCAAACAACACCTTGATCGTCAGCCAGAATGCGCAAGACTTGTGTGGTCATTGGTTGCGAGCGCAGCCAGTTAACTGGCTGCACACACCCAGTTTTCCACTGCATTGCCAGGCGAAGATCAGATATCGTCAAAGCGACCAAGCCTGCTGCGTATCCGCAGCCGCAGATGGTCAACTTTTGGTAAGATTTGAACAACCCCAGCGCGCCATTAGCCCGGGACAGTACGTCGCCTTCTACGCAGGTGAAGTGCTTATTGGCGGCGCGAAAATAACCACCTGCGACCTAAGGACTTAGAACATCTATGAGTAGTGATTTCGAAATAATGGCTATCAGCGCCATCGATGGGCGTTACCACCAAAAAGTACAGCAACTAGCGCCCATTGTTAGCGAGTTTGGGTTGATGCGCTTTCGTGTTCAGGTTGAATGTCAGTGGGTTTTATTCTTAGCCGAACAACCCTCAATACCCGAACTACCCACACTTTCTGCCGATGACATCCAATGCGTCGAAGAAATCGTCACTCATTTCAATATCAATGATGCGCAACGAATCAAGCAGTTTGAAGCGACTACCAATCATGACGTTAAAGCTATCGAATACTTTGTAAAAGAAAAGTTTGGCCAACGTAAGAGTTTAGCGGCTCAATCGGAATGGGTACATTTTGCTTGCACATCTGAAGATATCAACAATACCGCCTATGCCCTAATGGTCACCCAAGCCAGATCGCAAGTCATCCTTCCCAGCATGCAAACCTTGATAGATACCATTGATGAATTGGCGGTAAAGTACGCCCAGCTACCTATGCTGTCGAGGACCCACGGTCAAACAGCATCGCCTACCACCCTAGGCAAGGAAATGAAAAACGTAGCTGCACGCTTAAGTCGGCAAAAATCTCAGTACGCTAACGGCGAGATACTGGCTAAGTTTAATGGCGCGGTGGGTAACTTTAATGCGCACCTCAGTGCATACCCTAGTGTAGATTGGGCCAGCTTGTCAGAGCAATTTATAACCCGGCTAGGCTTAACCAATAATCCTTGGACCACTCAGATTGAACCGCATGACTATCTTTCAGAACAGTTCCATGCTTTGACGCGATTCAACCAAATATTGTTAGATTTCGATAGAGACATTTGGAGCTATATATCTATCGACTACTTCAAGCAGCGTAAGGTCGAAGGCGAAACAGGTTCTTCAACCATGCCACATAAAGTTAACCCCATCGATTTCGAAAACTCTGAGGGCAACATCGGTATCGCCAACACTTTACTTGAACACATGGCTTCTAAACTTCCTGTTTCAAGATGGCAACGTGATCTATCAGACTCCACGGTACTGCGAAATATCGGCACCGCCTTGGCTCATTGTTGTATTGCATATGCTGCAACCTTAAAAGGCTTGTCTCGTCTGGAGGTAAATCCTGACACTATTAGCAAGGATTTAAACAACAGTTGGGAGGTGCTAGCAGAGCCAGTACAAACCGTCATGCGTAAGTACGGTATGACAGAGCCCTACGAACGGCTTAAAGCCGCTACTCGAGGTGAGCAGCTTAACGCCGAATCATTCAAATCAATTTTATCTGAATTGGATTTACCACCAGCTGCGTATGATGAACTAATTGACTTAACACCCGCCACATACATCGGCTGTGCGGACACGTTAGCGACCAGGCCACTAATAAAGTAGATGCAAACTCACATCATTTCTGCACCTTGGAATGAGTACAAAAGTGCGCTCATGGAAATTCGAAAAGAGGTATTCGTGGTAGAACAGGGGGTGCCGCCAGAACTAGAACCCGATGTGCATGATGATTACAGCAATCACTTTCTAGCGATAAATGAAATTGGCCAGCACATAGGTTGTGCTCGACTGATGCAGTCAGGTCAAATTGGGCGTATGGCAGTAACTAAAGAGTTACGCGGCTCCGGTGTTGGGGAAAAATTGTTAGAAGCAGCAGTTGAAAAAGCAAAAGAGCTTAGTCTTTCGAGAGTTTTTCTCCACGCTCAAAGTTATACGGAAAATTTTTACCGAAAAGGCGGCTTCCTTCCCTTTGGGAAGCCATTCGAAGAGGCTGGCATTTCACACATTGCCATGGAGATGAAGCTTCCCCTCACCTTTCCGCAATCTGCCGACGGCCCTGCTAAGCAACCCATTGTTAGCCAACAAAACTCTAAGGCGGCACACGCTTCAACATCATCAGCCACTCAACCGCCTATTGCGTTTAAGGGCTTAGTCGAAAGCCGTAGGACCTTGCAGGATGTAGTGGCTTGCGCAAAGAGACGTTTACTCATTCTAAACCCACATCTGGACCACTTGCTGTTTGACTACAATGAAGTTGTTGCAGCCCTATCTAAATTTGCTCGAAGTGCCGCTGGGGTGGAAGTTTCTATCCTTATCATGGACAGCAAGCTAATCGTGGAAAGAGGACATCAAGTGCTAGAGCTTGCGCGCAGGCTAGATGAGAAGATCCACATTCGAAAACTCAATGAGAGCGTCAACGCAAAGACGTCTAGTTTTGTCTGTGCAGATTTCGATAGTTATTGGTTGATGCCCAACTACAATGCCTACGAAGGCGTTCTAGACCTTGCTAATCCAGTGACCAATAAACGTTTGGCAGAAGTGTTTGTTACTGCTTGGGAGAAGAGTTTTGCAGACCCTGAGCTTCGAGTACTACAAATTTAAGCTCGGGCTCTACCTAGTGTCTGTCCCAAAAGTCCGTCCTGGGACTTTTACTCCTACGGTTTTCCTCCTATGCAGAAGGAAAACCTCCCCTCCTTTTAACAAGAGCCCTTCGGTTTTTGACTCGCGCGTCCTTGCGCTCAAAGTTCGGCGTGAGCCGAGAATGAACAAACAAAAACCACGTTTTTTGTGCCGTGAATTGAGGCGTACTCCTGAAAAAGTCCAGGGAAGGACTTTTTCAGGGACGACTACTAACAAGACATCAGTTGTTGTTTAAGTTCTTGATAAGAAGTTGTACGCGGATACTGCGGATAATTTTCTACCACATTGTCGGGGGCACAATAGAAAAAGCCGTAATCTGCTTCATCTAACATCGACAAATCATTGAAGGAATCTCCTGCCGCGTAAACTCGATAGCCTAAGCTTTTAAAGGCTTGCACCGACTTACGTTTGGGGTCTTGTTGACGAATTGAATAGCCAACGATGCGATCACTTTCAACCGTGAGTTTATGGCATAACAACATAGGATACCCCAGCATTTCCATCAAGGGCCCGGCAAATTCGTAGAATGTATCCGAGACAATCGCGATTTGAAATTCTGTTCTTGCCCAATCGAGAAATTCTCGTGCTCCTGGCAGTGGTGAAAGCTTGGCAATTTCACTGCTAATCAGAGAGAGCGTGACATCATGTTGAGCAAGAATATTCAACCGATAGTCCATCAAATCATTGTATATCGGAATGTCGCGGGTAGTTTTTTGGAGTTCAACTATGCCTGTTTCGGTCGCCACTGCCTGCCACACTTCTGGCACTAACACGCCCTCTAAATCCAAACACAAGATATCCAATCGCACTCCTCTTAATTAGTTTCTGTCTAGTAATTGTCGGTCATAACCAGCCGTACTCATCTACTTGAATGGCAGCGTCAGGTCTTCAAATAACTTTAGCCTTTCTTTTCGTGTACCTACGCTAACAGCCCTGCTCACCATATCTTCGTCCAGATGAGGCGCAAAGGCTTGGATAAAATCTAACATGTAACGGCGTAGAAAAGTGCCCTTCCGAAAACCGATATGAGTGACGCTTGAGTCAAACAGGTGGGAGGCATCAATGGCTACCAAATCATCATCAACCACATCGTCATATGCCATTTGCGCAACGATCCCTACGCCCAATCCCAGGCGAACGTAGGTCTTGATGACATCGGTATCTGTTGCGGTAAACACCACGTTTGCTGACATACCCGCATTACTAAAGGCTTCGTCTAACTTAGATCGCCCAGTGAAACCAAAAACGTAGGTCACGATAGGGTACTGTGCGACATCTTCAAGTGTTAGCTTACCCACGTCGCACAACGGGTGTCCGAGGGGTACCACTACAGCCCGGTTCCATTCATAACAAGGCATCATGACAAGGTCTTGGAAGAGTTCTAAACCTTCAGTGGCGATTGCAAAATCAACTTCACCAGAGGCCGCAAGTTCTGCGATTTGCTCTGGCGAACCTTGGTTCATATGCAGTGTGACTTGTGGATAGTTAACACGGAAATCTTTAATGATCTGGGGCAAGGCATATCGAGCTTGGGTATGAGTTGTGGCAATGGACAGCGAACCCTCCTTTTCGTTCGAGTATTCTTGGGCCACTTGTTTAATTGTGTTTGACTGCCGCAGTATCTCTCCGGCTATCTTAATGATGACCTCACCGACTTGAGTCACATGGGTCAAGTGTTTGCCGCTGCGGGCAAATATTTCCACGTTCAACTCATCTTCAAGTAGCCGAATTTGTTTACTGATACCAGGCTGGGAGGTGAATAATGCCTGTGCTGTTGCTGAAACATTCAAATCATGATGGGTCACTTCCCAAATGTATCTTAGCTGTTGCAACTTCATGTACTGTCCCGCTCAAATTCGGTAGGGTTATAAAAACACAACCAAGCATAACCGATCCATCACTTTTTTGGATTTGTTAGCTTATGATGCGAGCGTACTTAAGTATTTGCGACGCCATGTGGGACATGTCCAGTGGCAACATGGGGTGCGGCCCGTTCGCAATGGCCTGTTTGGTCATCAAAAAAGATATCCGCCTGAAAGGCGCGCAGGAATTCTGTTTTGTCCATACCACCCAAGAACATCGATTCGTCCAACCTGATGTCCCAGTCGCGTAGCGTGCGGATCACCCGTTCATGAGCCGGCGCGCCTCGGGCCGTCACCAAAGCGGTGCGTATTGGACTTTCGCCTTCGGGAAATTCCTGTTGTAAGCTTTGCAATGCACCTAAGAATGCCTTAAACGGCCCCCCACCCAGTGGCTTTTGAGCCTGGTTCAATTCAGATTCGCTAAATGCGGCAAGACCGTCAGCCTGGTATACCTGCTCGGCTTCATCTGAAAACAGTACCGAGTCGCCGTCGAAAGCCAGGCGCAATAAATTATCTTCAGTATTGACTTGTTCGCGGTGCCCACCAAACAACATAGCGGCTGCAACATCTTGTTCCAGAGCCTGCCGCACATCCTCATCGTAGGTGGACAAGAATAGATCGCAACCGAAAGCATTGATGTAGCGATAGGGAGATTCTCCGCCACAAAAAGCCGCCCGGGTAATGTCCAAACCATGGGCCTTAACGGAATTAAAAACACGCAGCCCGGTGTCCGCTGAATTGCGTGATAGCAAAATTACCTCAACTTTAGGTTTGCTAAGTAACTTATTGATATTAAGAAGTTTTTCAACTAGATAGAAACCGTCCCCAGGTTCTAAAATAGAGTCTTCGTGGGCGATTTGATAACGCCGATAGGCTTCTAATCCCTGCTCAATATAGAGGTCATTCGAAGCGGATAAATCAAACAGTGCGGTTGAAGAAATTGCGACTGTAAGGGTAGAACTCATGCGTCAAGGTCTGGAATTAGACCGCTTTCGAGCTTATCAATCATATCTCGCAGCGTGAGCTTGCGCCGCTTTAATCGCTGGATGCGCATCGTGTCGTGGTGGCGACTTTCGATTAAGTTCTTTATGACGACATCCAAGTCGCGATGCTCTACGCGCAGTTCATCAAGCCAGGTTTGTACTTCGGTTGAATCCAATGTTACAAAATAGTGATTGTTTCATGGCATGATACTGACCTTCGCACTCGGCTGTCAGTCTATTTTGAAGATCTTACTCTTTTGTATTGCGATTGCCGTTGCTTGGTATGCACTTCGCCGGATCAACAATCGACACAAGCCTGCCAGTGCGGGTCCAAAAAGAAACCAAACAAACCCTGCACTAATGACGTCCAAAGACGCGTTCGCAACGCTAGGGCTTAGCACTGATGCAACCAAGGAAGAGATTGTTCTCGCCCATCGACGCTTGATGCAGCATGTTCATCCAGACAAAGGGGGTTCTGCACTGCTGGCGCAACAGCTCAATGAAGCTAAGCGTGTGCTTCTAAGGGAATAGCTAGTCCCCGCATTGACCGATAGATTGCCTACCAGTTCACAGCAACGAAATTCTCGGTTAGGTAACTTAGACATATGCTCAAATTTGCGCTTGCTGAACGCCGCTCTACCTCTCGTCTACAAGTGGATGGCTTGTGGGTTGGTGTGCGTATGAAGGGGCGCCTGACCCTACTCCAGGGCATCGCCCAGGATTTCAATCGACACGGACTGGCGGTGATACTAGATCAGCCGTTACCCAAAGAAGCTACTGTTTTCATCTCACTGCATTGCGTCTTTGCTGACTCACAATATCCCGCCAATTCTACCGCTATTAAAGTAGAGAACATCATCGGAGTGACTCACAACTGCACTGCGCAAACAGAGGGATTTCGATGCGGGATTCAATTTCGCATTACTTCAGAATTGCAATGCGATAAGCGCGAGATAGAACGTAACCTGTTAGAACTAGAAAGTTACTTTGGCGATCTAAGCTGAGTCAGTCTCCTTCCATCAGAGACTGGGCTTCACTTTCTAAAGTATTCAGACGTTTTACCCAATTATCAAGAAGCTGAAACTCGGTATCATCCACCTTAAAAGTTTGGCTGATTTCTTTCAGTAGGCACTCTTCTTCAATCTCAAATGCGCCATCGGCGTAACTCAGCTTTAACAAGTTAAGCAAGGCTACAATTCTCGATCGCCTACTTTCGAAAATTTTACCAATACCATCGAGCTCTAGGTACTCGGCCTCTTCGTTCGACGACAATTCCATTTCTCTTTGGAATTCGGCGATCATGCCTTCTTCGTTTGGGTCTAACAAACCATCGGATACCACGACGTTGTGTGCCAACCGCAATAGTGCTCGGCGTTGATCAGCGCGCAGAGATGCAAGCCACATACCTAAGGCTTAGATCCAAGTGCTGACAAAGCTAGATATCATAATAATGACGCACAACCAGCCCATGCCGATAATGCCTTTCATAAACCAGTTTTGGTCAAAAAAGTCTTCAATTAAGTACCACATGACTTGTTCCTAATGCAGTGACGGTATATGTCCATTTTAGCCTGAGCGAGGGAAAAGTTTCACACTAAATCGACATTTTGACCCGTGAAGGTCCCAAACAGGTCGTGATCATCATGTCCACGAATGTGTACCCAAGCAAAATCACCCGGTCTGGGCGAATGTTTCGATGCTTCTGTATCGATGTAAACGCAGCCATCAATTTCAGGGGCATCAAACATGGTGCGACCCACGAGGCCAGTTTGCGAACCTTCCTGGGCCGAGTTATCTGCATCTACCAACACGCGCAGAGTCTTGCCTATGTGCCGTTTTAGGCGCTGGGCACTGATTTGCCCCTGCAATTCGTAAACGGCTTCCTGGCGGTCGAGTTTGTCGCGCTCATCAACCTGGTCTGGCAAGACATTTGC
>QIGT01000039.1 GCA_003230835.1 Gammaproteobacteria bacterium | reverse complement strand
CGCCCAAATAGATCCGACTTAAACCAGTAGCCAGGGCTAACAAAACAAACAACGCGGCTATGGGCTTTTTATGTTGGAACAGCCAGGCCATGCCACCCCAAAATGCAATGCCACCCTGTGCATGACCCGACGGCATACCCCAACCTGGACTCGTACTCAGCGCAGTGACAGCATCATCAACCAGATAGGGCCTGGGTTCGACGATAATCCACTTGAGCCAGTCGTTGGTTAGCAGGGCTAAAGTTGCCAATGCAGTCAATCGCAATCCGCGAGCGATGCCGCCGAGGACGAAGACCAGTTGCAGGGCAATGAACCAGCCGAGTGGGCCGCCCCAATCGGTAATAAAGGTGATGATCGGTTCCGCTTCTAAACCGATCCAGTTTTGCGCCCAAGGAATTAATTCATTCAAAGCGCTACACTTTTTGTTTTCCGAGTGGCTGCCCGGGCCACTTCCCGGAAAGAGCGTATGGTGGTTTTTACAAAGCGCAAAGACCAACTATCAGCTTGTTTTGAGATTGAGGCCTGGGTTCTTGCCAGCAATGCACGAGCAGTAGATAGGCGTTGTAGCACCTGGTCTTTTACCGTGGCGTTTGCTGCGTTTTTAAGTTCGCTATTCAGTCGACGAATCGCGCTTAGTCTTTGCTCTAATTCTTCACCCAATATCAACGCACTCTTATTCTTTGTCTCACCGTCATCATCAGTAAAAAATACTTGGCGTGCTATCCAAGATGCAGTTGCGAGGAGTTCTTCAGGGCTCGCCTGTGTACTTTGTGCCATGAGTTGTTTGTAGGCGATTAAGGCGTCATCACTTTTTCTTTGTTTGATTAACGACAAGACAGAAGCCAATTGTTTTGCGTCGATACTTGGCGGCAGTGTGGTGACACTGGCGACTTCCAATAACGCCTGAAAATTGTTTTGTGGGTAGGCAACATTGGCGCGACGCCTAGGTTGCACATTATCTGTTTGAGGATAGCGACCTTGGTGGGCATCTATGGCGTCGATTAGCTCGTTGGATGTAGGGCGTCGAAGTGCGACCTTTCGATATAAAATAGTACGTTGCTCATCGACGATATATACCGCATGTAGAGCAAGCTCTTGGGTATCAGGGTTTTGCACACGGTAGGCTTTGACCATTTGTTGTTGCGGATCGCTGGCCAACGGGTAAGTCAAACCCAGTCGATCGAGCATGGCCAGTGAGTCTGATGGGGAATCTACAGAAATAGCGACTATGGAGACGTTTCTGCGCGTAAAGCGATCTATTTGATTTTGCAACTCACCTAGTTGCACGTTGCAAGCGGGTCACCAATGCCCACGGTAGAAAATTATCGCCACTGGTCCGTGAGAAGCCAGCGCAGACAATGATACCTGCCCTCCGCCAACACGGGGTAAGGAAAAGTCTGGCGCTTGATGGCCAATCTCAAGCGCACTAGGCGCATTACTGCTATAGCCATAGCTATTGCTTAGAATGTCCATGGCTGGCGATCTTGATGAGGGTTTATACATGGGCACAGTGTTTGTAACTAGGTCGAGAGCGTCGAGAGCGTCGAGAGCGTCGACGGCGTCGGCTGCATAGGCGTTCAACGCAGCGGCTAACATGGCAACTGATACAGCAATTGACACAGCAGCTGACATCAATAGAAGGATGAGTTCACGCACGTGGCTCATGAGGTAAAGCTAATGCATGAAGGATGAAGCATGAAGCGTGACCCTTGGTCACGCAACAGTACCTGCTCTTCGCTAAATTCGAATTTCATGCACTCGCTTCCTGGCCGTCTTAATGCATCGGGTTAATGGGTGGCCAGTTTTCTTTAGCTTCAAGAATTATATCGCCTATTTCTTCGACACCCCACAAGCCTTCAGAAAGGTCGCGTTTTGCGATTGGGGTTAATTGCCAAGAAAGCAATGACACACTATTTCCGCCGACTAAGAATTGGCGACCAGAAACTTCCTTAGCTTCGTCTGTACACAACCAAACAATGGGTGGTGATACAGCTTCAGGTGGGAAATTCGCTTGCATTTCTTCTGGCAGAATATCTGTGGTCATGCGTGAGGTTGCAGTCGGCACTAGGGCGTTCACAGTGATACCGTACTTCACACCTTCGAGCCATAGGCAACGCATGAAGCCGGCAATACCAGCCTTGGCTGCACCGTAGTTGGTTTGACCGAAGTTACCCAGTAAGCCCGAAGTAGAGCTTGTCATGATGATTCTACCGCCGTTACCTTGCTCAATCATTTTGTCGTACGCGATCTTCGTGGTGAGGTAGGTGCCACGTAAATGTACGTTTAGCACGGTGTCCCACATGCTATCGTCCATTTTCTTGAAAGACTTGTCCCGCAAGATACCGGCGTTGGCGATCAGAATATCGATCTTGCCAAACTCGTCGATAGCGGCTTGGATCATCGCTTCCGCCTCGGCACGCTCGGTGACTGAACCGTAATTGGCGATAGCCTTGCCACCTGCTGCCTTTATTTCTTCCACAACGTTGTCGGCCATGGATGAACCGGCACCGGTGCCGTCACGAGATCCGCCGAGGTCATTGACCACAACGCTTGCTCCCTCTTGAGCGAGCAGTAACGCATGTGCCCGACCTAAGCCGCCACCAGCCCCAGTAACCAGTGCTACTTTGCCGTCTAGCATTCCCATATGATTAACTCCTGTGTTTTTAATAGATTCGCCAAGTTTGAACCGGCAGATCTTATTTTTATATAGACAGCCACCGGAACCGGACATTTTAATGATATTTGTCGACGCTGTAAAAATTGATGTTTAAACATCTTTTGTGTAGTTAGAGGAGAGAGATTGGACGACTTATTAGATTTCAGCGGGCAAGTCGCCTTAGTTACTGGCGGCAGCCGCGGTATGGGTCGTGAAATGGCGTTAGCGTTGGCGCAAAGAGGCGCCGATGTGGTGATCACCAGCCGTAAAGCGGACGCCTGCCAGGTGGTTGCGCAAGAAATTGAAGCGCTTGGCCGTTCTGCGCTGGCTTACGGTTGTCATGTGGGGCATTGGGATGAGTTGCAGGGTTTGGTGGATGCAGCCTACGAAAAGTTTGGGCGCATAGATGTGTTGATTAACAATGCCGGTATGTCGCCAGTGTACCCAAAACTCTCCGATGTCTCTGAAGAACTTTTCGACAAGGTTGTCGGGGTTAACTTGAAAGGCCCGTTTCGGCTGATGGCACTTGTTGGTGAGCGTATGGCGACCGGCGAAGGTGGCAGCATTATCAATATCAGCAGCACCGCCTCAGTGAACCCATCGCCCCATTCTGAGCCGTATGGTGCGGTTAAATCAGGTCTTAATGCACTCACGCGCTCCTTTGCATTCGCCTATGGCCCGAAAGTTAGGGTGAATTGCATTATTGCAGGCCCGTTTCTGACCGATATTTCTAAGGCATGGAATATGCCAGCTTTTGAAAAAAATGCCAAAACAAACTTGGCTTTGCGAAGAGGCGGTGAGCCCAATGAAATTGTTGGGGCGGCATTATATTTGGCCAGCCGCTCTTCAAAATTTACCACAGCAACGACGATACGGGTTGATGGCGGAACCGCCTGAAGAAGAGGTACCTGAAGAAGAGCTAAATGCATCGCTCAGCGATGTATTAGATCTGCTTGCTCAGGAAGTGGAGCGGCTCAAGGTCGGTTTAGAGTGGTGTCGATTGTCGCAGCATGCAGATAAAGAACGCCTCATCAGTTGGTATGTTCAGCAGATAGATATTCGACAAGATCGCTTGGAAGAGATGAAGGCGATCATTCTTGCGAGCGGAGATGACGCCGTTCACTGAGTAACCTCGATACACAGCCGACCACTTCGGCGCCATGGTCTCGATGATATAGCTCGGACAAGGTGGCCAAACCCCCAGGGTTGGCCAGATTCACCTCAATCAAGTAACCCCCACAGGTGTCAATCGCAGCGAAGCCGACGTGTTGTTTGCATAGATCCCGGTGAATTTGGCTGACCAATCTTACCTCAGCCTGACTCAGTTCGTGACTTACGGGGTTGGCGTGGGTCGCCAGATTAGCTGTTAGGGCACCTTTTTGCGGAATCCGGCGATAGCTGCCAATAATCTTCGATCCACACACTATGGTACGCACTTCGCCCTGCACGATGTCTTCGATGTAGCGTTGCAAGACCCAATAGCCTGGACGCGATTGCGTAGCCGCAATGACCTCGTCTGGATGTTTAATATGCTGCACAAAAGCTCCGAAACTTCCTGCGGGAGGCTTCAAAACCCACTGCCCACCGTGTGTTTTCGCAAACTCTACAAGTTGTGTCGTGTTGACAGAGACTATGCTGAGGGGTGCAGTATCCAGCCACGCAGATTTCCCGTGTAACCCCAGTAGGGTGTGTATTGGGGTGATCAAATAGTGCTGTGGTATGAGCCCTAAAAGTTGTGCACGATCGAGAAAAGTGTGCTGCGGGCCAAATCCTATGGGCCAAACGAGGTCTACTGAGGTGGCAGCATGTTGAGCGATTTTGACTTGATTGTGTTGATAGTGAACATCGTCGTGGGAACAAACGATGACGCGCCATCCGGCATCGGAAAATGCCTTAGGTAGCCGTATGTGGTTGTCGTTGTGGTCTGTGCCTGGAGAGATAAGAAATACAATGGATGGCGTCATTTTGGGCTGCTTAGGTTGCGCATTTTTCTAGCCGAGGGCTATTCGCTTTTCTGATCCTTACTCACTAGAATTCAAATCTATGAGTACCCATAGCCTACCAGACTACACGCTGCCAGCGGAGCAAGTGCCGCTAGTGGAAGCCTGTGAACTCGATTTCGGTGAGCGCGATGAGCTAAAAGCGCGAATTGCTCAGCGCTTGAAACGTCTTGGCGCGACGTTAATTGCCCACTACTACGTAGATGGAGACATCCAAGACCTTGCCGAGGAAACCGGCGGGTATGTGTCAGATTCGTTAGCCATGGCGCGTTTTGGTCGCGATTGTGACAGTGACACGTTGATTGTCTCTGGGGTTCGATTCATGGGTGAAACGGCAAAAATTCTTTCGCCGCAAAAACAAGTTTTCATGCCCACTTTACAGGCAGAGTGTTCTTTAGATCTCGGCTGCCCGCCAGATGAATTTGCCGAGTTCATTGCGCAACATCCAGATCGTACTGTGGTGGTTTATGCCAATACATCGGCCCAGGTCAAGGCATTATCCGATTGGGTGGTGACCAGCAGTTGTGCATTGGAAATAGTCTCGCACCTCAAAGACCAAGGCGAAAAGATACTGTGGGCTCCAGATCAACATTTGGGACGTTACATACAATCACAAACCCAGGCGGATATGTTGTTGTGGCGAGGTGCCTGTGTGGTACACGAGGAGTTTAAATCTCAAGCGCTGATAGATCTTTGCAAGGTGTACCCAGATGCCGCGGTATTAGTGCATCCAGAATCGCCGACTGCGGTGATTGAATTGGCAGATGCAGTAGGCTCCACCAGTGCCATCATCAAGGCCGCGCACGATTTGCCTAACAATATTTTCATTGTGGCCACCGATCGCGGTATTTTTCATAAACTGAGACAGCTGAATCCTGGCAAACGTTTCATAGAAGCACCAACTGCCGGAGATGGCGCTACCTGTCGAAGTTGTGCCCATTGTCCTTGGATGGCGATGAATGAATTGCGAACCTTAGATAGGTTGTTGGATGACTCGTCTTATCGTGCACAAAATGAAATTCATGTTGATGCAGATTTAGGCATTCGTGCCAAACTACCCCTCGATAGAATGCTTGCCTTCCAGCAAAGATAGCGATTCAAGACAATCATCCCGCAATAAATTAGCTTTGATGCTGACGAATAGCGGTTCGAAGGTTTTGAATTTTCTGGGTTAATTTGGCGGTTAGCTGGGGATTGCTCCGTCGAACTAATCGTTGCGCATATTCCAGGTGTTGAATGGCTCGATGATAGGCGCCGTGAAAGAAAAAGTACTCAGCACGGGCTAGATGTACCCCGGTGATATTTCCCGCTAGACCTGCAGTCTCAGCGAGCTCGTACCAAACATCGATGTCATTGCCGCGCACCTTAGATTGACGGGTAAGCACTGCTTCTGCTTCTTCGTGCATGGCATCTGCGTTGAGTGCTTCGGCATACAGCATGGACAACGGTGCGTTGTCGGGGTTGAGGACCAACTGGTGGCTGAGAAGGTCTCGCGCGAGCTTGGTACGATCGGCTGAAATCAGCAATTCCGCATAAGCTGCGTTGTACAGAATGCTCTGTGGATTCAGGTTGAGGAAGGTTTCTACACGATCCAATGCTTCGTCGTGGTCGCCATTTTTGCTCAGAGACAAAGCAAGCCCATAGTTTGCGGCGCGGTTATCGACATTTTCCTTCAACTGTTTGCGGTATAAGGCAATCCCTTGCGCAGGACTTTTCTGGTAATGCACCTGGGCGCGAACACGCATCAGTTGGTAGTCTAACGAATCTTGCAACTGCCCCCGGGGGAGGTCCATCGCTTGGCTTCTGGCGTCTGCGATACGGGTTTCGGACAGGGGGTGGGTGAGTAAAAATTCAGGTGGTCTGCGAGTAAAGCGAAAGGCCCGCTGCATGCGCTCAAACATACGAGACATCGCGGTCGGGTCATGCTCGGCTCGAACCAGCGTGTTTAAGCCAACGCGGTCAGCTTCGGTTTCGCGGGTTCGACTGAAACGCAGTTGTCTGGCTTGTCCGGCAGCCTGCACTGTACTTAGGGCGGCGATTGCCGCGTCACCGCCTCCGGCAGCGCCAATAATAAGAGCTGCAATGAGTGCGGCGATGTTGGGTAGTGCGTTTGCTCTTTGTTCTTCTACGCCCCGTGCAAAATGACGTTGACTCAAGTGCGCAAGCTCATGGGCCATAACAGAAGAGTACTCGTGAACATCTTGAGCCATTAACAACAGACCCAGGTTAATACCCACGATACCACCCGGGACAGCGAAGGCATTAATTTCAGGGTTATCTACCACAACCACTTGTAGAATGGCTTCACGTAAATCGGAGTGCTGAGCAAGATTGTTGAGGTGACCTGATACAAAGTACTTAATCATCGGGTCATTGGAGGTGCGTAGGGTGGCATGTAATTGTTTAAGAAAGGCTTGGCCAATTTGCTTTTCGAGTTGCGGCGAAATTGTTCTAGACGAAGCATCTCCAAGGCTGGGTAGGGCGGGCTTACTGCTGGCAAAAACGTTGGCACTCATGCTGCCGTTCAGTACTAGATACAGTATTAAAGCCGTTATGCACGATAGGTGCTTAAATTGTCTTATTGTTTTCAGCATGGCAGTAATCATACGCCTTTTGCGGATTTCAGTTGGACCACGTGCGTGTCATACTTTGATCCCATATGGATACAGAAGTTCGAGAATTAAACGTAAAGGGTTTAAATTGCCCGATGCCGCTGCTAAAAGCCAAAAAAGCACTGAATGAAATGGCCGCTACCCAGCGCCTGCGCGTGTTTGCCACCGATCCCGGCTCGGTGAGAGATTTCGAAGTGTTTGCGCGCCAAAGTGGCCACCAACTGCTGGAATCAACTGAGGCGCACGGCATTTACAGTTATTTGTTGCAAAAGAAAGCATGAAGTTTCTGCATGTCATAGAAGATTGGCTGAATCAGTATTTTTCCAATGAAGAGGCCATTTATTTAGTCGTACTGATCACCGTTATCCTCGTGGCATTAGCTACTTTGGGCAGTGTGCTGGCGCCGGTGTTAACCGGTTTGGTGGTGGCCTTTTTGCTACAGGGTTTGGTTAAGTCCCTCGAGCGCTCGAAAATGCCACGCCTCATGGCGGTGTTGGTTTCGTTTTTCCTTTTTCTCAGCATCGTGTTTGCACTGGTCGTGGTTGTTGTTCCATTGTTGTGGCAACAACTGCAAGGGCTGCTAGAATTGTTACCAGCCGTGGTGGGTCGTGCCAGAGAAGGCCTGGAAGAGCTGGCGGTGCGATTTCCAGAATATGTCACCCCAGACCAAATATCGTCCCTTCTCGATCAGG
>QIGT01000256.1 GCA_003230835.1 Gammaproteobacteria bacterium | reverse complement strand
GCAAAAACGAGATCAAAAAGAAGTATTCGATTTCAAGGCAGGTGGTTATGTCTCGGCGAACCCGGCACGTCAATCGCGTTGGCCAGAAATGCTTGATGTTCAGGGTGCAGATTTATTTCGCACCACGCTGACAGATTTTTTTGTGCAGTTCACGACACTCGCGCATGAAACCATGGCCATGGTATTTGACACTCTGGGCATGCCTAATGCAGAAATTGATAGAACCATGGCTGAGGGCTTTGGTGACAATCACAGCAGTGCTGCCCGTCTTAATTACTACCCAGCCCAAGACCCCGTGCCTAAAACAGAACGGAGCGCCCTCAACAACCTCGGCGATATGGCCCTTCATCATCACACCGACCCAGGTGCGATTACCTTGTTATTGCAAGATAATCATGGCGGCTTGCAAGCAGAGTCGAAAACCCAAGGCTGGATTGACGTGCCCCCGCGCGCTGGTGCCATTGTTGTCAATCTAGGCGATGTACTTCAAGTATGGAGTAATGATCGTTGCACGGCGGGTATACACCGAGTACTTAGCGTGCATTCGACTGTGGGTCGCTACAGTGTCCCTTTCTTCTATCAGCCGCGTTTTGATGCAAAAGTTACACCCTGGGTTAAAGCGGGAGACACGGCTCGCTATCAGGCCTTTGCCTGGCGCGACTACATTCGCGGCCGGGTAACCGATAATTTTGACGACTACGGTGAGATCGACATACAAATTGAAAAGTATCGCGTGGCATAGTGGCTTCATATACGCACATCCTTTTTGATCACGACGGTGTGCTGGTGAATACTGAACCGTTGTACTTCCAAGCCACGCAACAGGTGTTGGGGGAAATGCAGGTTGAGTTGCGGCTGCACGAGTATCTCGATTTGCAAGCCCAAGGTGGTGATGTGTGGGCAATGGCAAGACAACTTGGCTACGCCGAAGACCAAATCAATGCAGGGCGAAGTCAGCGCAACAAAATCTATCAGAGCCTACTAAGCAGTGAATGTATCGATATCGAGGGGGTAGAGGACGTCCTGACCAGGCTCGCCAAAGATTACCAGCTGGCCATTGTCACCACTGCTAGGCAGTGCGACTTTGATTTGATCCATGCGCATAGAAATATTGTTGGGAACATGGCGTTGATCTTAACCAACAAAGACTATGCGCGTAGTAAACCGCACCCAGATCCTTATCTTGCTGCGTTACAGTGGTTTAACATCGAGGCAAAAGATGCCTTGGTGGTTGAGGATTCCGAACGCGGTCTGAGATCTGCGGTTGCTGCCGGTATTGATTGTGCGACGGTTTATCATGCCTTTACCGCGCCGCAAAATTTCGATGCTGCAACCTACCACATAGAAAATCTGCAAAGCTTATTTGAAATATTGTAAAGGGTACCGTGCTTTTTACCTGCTAAACTCGTGAAACGTTAACGCTAGGTTGCCGAGATGATGAACAATTCTCACTTTGATCCAAGCTGCGTGGTAGAAAGTCTTGAACAATTACGCAGCCTTTACGGTTCGCCCTCAAGTAGGTCGCTCATAAAAGAATTGGATCATGTCTCGCCACACTATGAAGAATTCATAAAGGCTGCCCCGTTTGTGGTCATGGCGAGTGTTGGGCCAGAAGGACTAGACACCTCACCGAGAGGTGATGCGCCCGGATTTGTTAGGGTAGTTGACCCGAAAACACTGATGCTCCCTGACCGGCGTGGCAACAACCGAACAGACACGCTAACCAATATTGTGCGCGATCCTCGCGTTTCCCTGATCTTTTTGATTCCTGGTGTTGGAGAGACGATACGAGTGATTGGTCAAGCCAAAATTGTTACCGATAAGAAGTTGTGCGCTTCTTTTGCGGTTAGAGATAAAGTACCTCTCAGTGTGATAGTAATATCGATAGAGCGCGTCTACTTTCAGTGTCAAAAAGCTATGGCTAGAAGTTGTTTGTGGGATGCAGATGCCCAAGTTGACCGCAGCTTGTTGCCCACGGCGGGTGAAATAATTCAGGCACTAGATAGAGAATTTGATGGCGCAAGCTATGATAAAAGCTACGCGGAACATATGGCGCAAACTATATATTGATTTCGCCAGGATGGAGATTAAAAGAAGGAGTTTGGAAGCAGGGGTTTAGAAGAAATCGTACATAGAAGGCTCTGGCGCAAGCAGTACCAATAAGCTGATCAAAGCGACGGCGATTATTGCAGCTAATATTGCCCGGCCCGTGTGCGACGAAGGGATGGCGAGGTTAGGTTTGACTGTCTTGTTTCCATGCAGCATAGGCGACAAGAGGTTTTCCTTTTTTCGCCAGGCGTACCAGGCAATGGCGGCTAGATGTAACGCCACAGCAGCCTGTAAGATGTTGAAATTGATGTGATGGACATAAGCTAACATTCCGGCTGTGGAGCCACTAACTACTGGGTTGTATGGCCCTGCATAAAAAATGTCGTCGCTAATAAAAAGCCCTGTCCCGGCTTGAATAGTGACCAAGGTTAATAGCAACACGGTGGCCCAAGCGCCTGTCTCGCTATGACCGGCGGAATTTGATTGTTTTTTGGAATACAGCTCTGGAATTTTTTGCAACAGTACTTTTGGTCCCAGGCGAAAGCTTGAGAACCTCGAGTAACGTGTTCCCGCTAACCCCCAAAAAATCCGAAATACAATAAGGGCGAGGCTGGCGTAGCCAAACCTCATATGGGTTTGGGTCCACTCGAAACCCGCCTCGGCGCTAGCCCAAGAACCTAGGAAGCAAAAGGCCAACAGCCAATGAAATATTCGAAGTGGTAAATCCCAGACCAGCAACCTACCACCAGTGTCGTTACTGCTGTTGTCGATAGTTATCGTGACAAGCTTTACAAGAGGCACCCATGGCACCAAATGCTTTCATTGCCGCGCCTTTATTCTGAGTGCTGGCAGCGGCCAGTGCGTTTGCACGATCTACCAAGGCGAGGGCTTTGTCGGCGTAATCGTCGCTGTTGTCCCAAATATCATCTAGGGCTTCTGTTTCACCGTCGTAGTCGGTTGTGTCCAGGCGAAATACGTCCGGCAACATGCTTGCTAGGCTAGCGATATGTTCGGCATTGGTTTTAACCACCTGTGCATCGTAGGGGATCTGGTCTTTGGCCATGCCGTATATGGGGCCGAAATAGCTAACCAAAACTTTCAATAAGCCCTGACGAGTATCGATTGCGGTTTGGGCTCGTTCTTCTGCGCTGGCGGCTATGGCTGTCTGGGTGGTAAAGCCGCTGGCGCAAACCAGCAGCAGGAAGATGTTGGTGTTAACAAGTTTTCGAATCTGCTTAAAGCTGGTCATCGCAGCCCCCTTTTTAATTACTGTGAGTAAAGTAGTTGTGTAAGCGTTTGAAAATATAGCCTGGATCATACCGCGTGTATGGTGAATAGCGAAGGCTACTTTGTTCGACATAATTCTACTAAGTGGTCACGCGGAAGTAGAGGTAGCCCACATAGGTCATGAGCAAAGTAGCTCCCGCCATCGGTCCGAGTTTGGCTTTGCTGAATATGAACAATGGAATGACAACAAGAACAAACACAAAGGCCATCGCGAGATCTAAGTCACCGCCTTTAGGAATAGGCAACGGGGAGATAATAGCGGCGGCAGGTAATACCACCAGCGAGTTGAATATATTAGAGCCGACAATATTACCCAGGGCCAAGTCGGTTTCTTTGCGGTAAGCGGCAATAGCCGAGGTGACCAGTTCCGGTACGACAGCCACAACAAATATGCCAATCACCACTTCTGGCATGGCCCACAATTTAGCGATGGCTGCACCTTGTTCAATGGTGATAGACCCTCCGTAGGTCAGCATGGCCATGCCTGCGATCGAATAGACTGTGCAGCGGGCGACACCTTGGCTGTCAGGTGAGGTTTGGAACGCTTGGGCGCCACTTAAGATGGGATCATCTTTTTCGCGCATGACATCGCGCACCATGAAGTAGACAAAAACGGTGAAGAGCAGAAATAGAATAATTGCATCGCCACGATCCAGCATTGGTGTGGTACCGGATAGCGGCTCATCCCAAGCCATCACCATGAGGATGGCGGTCACCAGCAGTAAGAATGGTACCTCGCGGCGCACCAACTGTCCTTGGAGATAGATTGGCGACATGATTGCGGCGATGCCTAAGACCAGGCCGAAGTTGGCAAGATTCGAGCCCACAGCATTACCGAAGGCGAGATCAGTTTGGCCCACGAGTGCGCCGGTGACGTTGACCACCAGCTCTGGTGTTGAGGTGCCAAATGCAACAACGGTTAGACCGATGATGATCGGTGAAACGTTAAATCGGCGTGCTATTCCTGATGCGCCTTGCACCAATACTGTGCCACCTACCAGGAGTAAGGTAATGCCTGCTATGAGCAGAAGGTACGAGGTCAAATGGGACTCCAAGACTACTTCAAGACCGGCATGCAGTATGTCCATGGGCACGCGCGAGCTCAAGGGCAAGGCATGACCTGATTTTCAATCCGCCCAGGCGTAGTATTGGATTGTTAAAATTGCGTACCTGAGGTATTTGAGTATGGAAGTGCATGGAGCTTGTCATTGTCGGGCCATCGAGTTTACTGCGCATATTGACCCCTCGAGTGTGGTGTTATGTCATTGTACAGATTGCCAAGTGATGTCTGGCGGACCGTACCGAAGTATTGCCCAGGCAAACGAAGGCGATTTTAAACTCGTCAAAGGCGCGCTTACCCTCTATCACAAGGTTGGCGATAGTGGGAATTCCCGTGAACTGGGTTTCTGCAATCTTTGCGGTAGTCATATCTACGCCACCTCCTGTCTAAAAGACCACGACTCAAAATCTAATCGCATCTTAGGCTTACGTGCAGGAACGCTGGCCGAGGCTGGCGAGCTACCACCAAAATTACAAGTTTGGTGCCAGTCGCTGATCCCCTGGGCCCAAGACATCACAGCATTGCCACAAAAAGAAAGGCAATGACGGCTGCCTTAGTTGGCATTATTTCGGCATGCAGTTTTGGCGCTGCTATCGCCTGGGCAGGCAGTAGCCATGGTATTTCTTTCCAGGGTATCCCGGTTTTTATACTCTGCGGGCTTTTCGCCTACGCTACACAATGGCTGATGTTTGTGCCTGCATGGGTGTTTCGTACCGAACGCTATTATGATCTTACCGGATCTGCGACTTTTGTTGTGCTGGTGTGGGGGGCTTTGTTTCTCTGTGCAGCAACCGATATCCGCTCTATTACTTTAGCCGTATTGATTACAGTGTGGGCTGTTCGATTAGGGTCCTTTCTATTCAAGCGAATTCAACGCAGTGGCGAGGATCGTCGTTTCAGATCGATTAAAAACTCGTTCCTGTCGTTCTTAATGACTTGGACCTTGCAAGGCGCATGGGTTTTTGTCACTGCCAGCGCCGCCCTTGCAGCCATTACGGCACAAAGTACTGTACCTGTTGGTTTCTCTTTTGCGGCAGGA
The DNA here is from genome assembly GCA_003230835.1 of Gammaproteobacteria bacterium. GTDB lineage: Bacteria > Pseudomonadota > Gammaproteobacteria > Pseudomonadales > Azotimanducaceae > UBA4421. Next base: position 6,416 of record QIGT01000256.1, on the reverse strand, counting down.
TTAGGGCTGTGGATATTTGGTTTCAGTATTGAGGTTGTTGCAGACAGGCAGAAGTCTGCCTTTAGAGCGCGCCCAGAAAATTCTAACCAATTTATCAACAGTGGGCTTTGGGCGTGGTCACGACATCCAAACTATTTCGGAGAAATTGTTCTTTGGAGCGGAATCGCGGTAATGGCTCTCCCAGCATTAACCGGCTGGCAGCTTGCAACCTTGGTATCACCGCTATTTGTGTTGGTGTTGTTGACCGCCATTAGTGGCGTGCGGTTACTCGAAGCTCGAGCCGAGAAGTTGTGGGGGCAGGAACGTGCATACAAAGCCTATAAACGTCAAACACCAGCTTTGATGCTTTGGCCTCCAACTGGCCGAGGGTCAGGTGTTGGTGAATCTGAATGATGCAAATGCGCGGACACAGACGCGCGACTTAAGTCCCATCGTTTAGCGATTCTTTGCATCCATCTTGCGGTGGCTGCGAGTTGATGAGGATCTACTTGGAAACAAATTTCCTTGCCCTTGCGAACCCGGGTAACGAGTCCAGCCTGTTGTAGTATTTGCATGTGCTTAGCTATCGCTTGGCGAGAGATTGTCTCTTTGCTTGCTAAAGCCGAGGCGCTGGCAGCACCGTGGATGGCCAGTTGTTCAAGTAATTGACGGCGAGTCGCATCGGCTAAAGCGCTGAAGACCTGATCCACGGAAATCGAAATGGTCATGTCACTCCCTCATCTAAAAAGCATAATGCAACTGGCCAGTTGCATTATAAACATGGTTATGGGGCTTCAAACAACAATTCTAGATGACCTTCTTGTAACAGGGTGCCTCGAGTGATGCGTAAACACATGAAAGCATCGGTTAGGCGTTGTTGGGAATGTGCATACGGTAGTGGCTGGTCTGTGGATTCGTAAAGTTGTAGTTCCTGTGTACTGTGTACACCGTAGCGGCGACGATACATGGGTTTGTCGCTGTGCAAAGAACCGAAGCCATAGGCCTTTGTTTGTTGGTGTACATGGGGTTGCAGCACAATGGAAAGTGCCTCGATCGATTTCACGTCCAAGAAATGTAGATAGTCCCACAGTAACAGCACATCTATTTGCAGGTCTGAAGGTAACGTCATATGTTGTTGGCAGTGTTTGATGGTGCTGACATAGTCAGCATCTTCGTCGGGGTGGATCAAGTGTTCACACTCAAGAATATCGTAGAACACAAGGTGGCAAGCAAAGTCCGAGAAATACCTCACGGTACTGGCACAACCCGGTCCAAGATCCAACACAGTGACGCGGCTGCCGGGCTCATAGTCCGCCAGCACGTCGTTTAAAAGCCTACTTTTTAGTAGGCTTGGCTGTGGTGCCTTGGCAACTTGTCTCGACAGACGCCGAAGCAAATTTAACCGGCTTCTTTGTTGACTTCACCCAAGCTGCCCATGGGCTTGGTCTCAGTTTTATTGGCTGGCACGGCTTTTGGTTTTACTTCGCCCGGGTCCATGTCGATGCTGCCTTTGAATTTCGCACCGTCTTCTAAGGTGACACGCGGAGCAACGATATTTCCGTGTACGCGACCAGATTTCGAAACAATTACTTTTTCAGAGCCCGTAATATCACCCTTGACCTGTCCCTCGATCTTGACGTTTTTCGCCTGCAGGTCGGCTGTGACGTGGCCGGTTTGGCCAATGGTAAGGTCGTGGCCGGCAAGGTCGACTGAGCCTTCCACAGTGCCTTCTATGACGAGACTCTCTCCACCGCTTACGGTGCCCTTAATCTTTATGCTTTGACCTATCACGGCGGAACTCCTTGAATGCATTTGTGTTGAGCTGCTTTGTCTTTGCGTGGAATCGCCACTTTCATAGTTTTCGCGAGGGGTATCACGGGACGAGTTCTTTGCGTCTTTGCGAGTTTCTTTGAGCTTTTCAAACATATGTACCTCCAAACAATCGGACCTCTAACAGTGGGTAGAGGTAGTCTCGGACTGTACAGGAGGTATTCGAGCAACAAAACCGCTTGTGTAGCATTTTTCAGCGATAGTTCTATGGGTTTTCGACTCGCGCGGTGACCTCTATTTCCAGTTTCATGGCGACATCGTACAAACCCGCGACGATCATTGTTGCTGCGGGTGGTGCAGTGCCAAAATATTTTTTGAAAATAGGCCAGCAAGGTTCGAAATCGTCTCGATGCGGGAAAATGTAGTTGACGCGAACAACGTTGGCCATACTTGTGCCAGCCTGTTCAAGCACCGACTGGATATTGCGTAGACACTGTTCTGCTTGCTCTGCCGGGTCCGCGGAGATGCGCATGGTGGCGTAGTTATAGCCTGTGGTACCGGCGACATGAACGTAGTCTGTGTCGATCACCGCGCGGCTATAGCCTATGCTGTTTTCGAATGAAGATCCTGACGAAATGCGTTGCATATTGCTCACTCGGGCTTTCTAGAAAATTATATTAGGCATAAGATGCATCAGAATTGTCATCTATACAAATAGGCAACCCCTACCATGCAGCTCAAACCTATGACACCTCACATGGGGGCAGAGGTCTTAAATCTCGACCTAAACCAGCTTTCGCAGAGTGATGTCAGTGCTGTTAAGGCTGCTTTTCTGCAATACATGGTGTTGGTCTTTCGTGACCAGGAACTTAGCGAAGGTGGGCATAAGACCTTTGCCGGTCACTTCGGTGAACTACATATCCATCCGTCTAAGGCGCAATTGGATACCCGTAGCGACCCGGAAATATTTACCGTAAGGACAACGCCTAATTCTCAATGGGCCAATGGCGAGGTTTGGCATACAGATGTATCTTGCGAAGCAATCCCGCCGCTAGGGTCGGTACTGCATGTGCAACAGTTACCCGGTGAAAGCGGTGGCGATACGCTCTTTGCGAATATGTACTTAGCGTTTGAATCATTGTCAGAAAAGATGAAAGCGTGGTTGCGCACGCTGTCTGCTGTACATGATGGTAGGAAAGACCTGGCCAGATACAACATCAAGTTGAAAGCGAATCAAACTTATCCCCAAGCTCAACACCCAGTGGTGATAAAACATCCAGAAACTGGCAAGGAGCTGCTTTTTGTTAACCGTTCCTTCACCGAAAAAATCGTTGGCCTGACGCGAAAGGAAAGCGACACCGTGCTAGAAATGCTGTGGCATCATGTTGAAAGCGCACCGCGTTTCCAATGCCGGGTTAGATGGGCGCCAGGAACAGTGGTGTTGTGGGACAATCGTTGCACCTGGCATCATGCGGTGTGGGACTATTTCCCCAGTACCCGGCACGCGCAGCGTGTCTCTATCCAAGGCACAACAGCACCTTCATGGTCTGCTTAACTTCCTTAACTTAGCTGGGTTTGCTCGCGACACCGCGATACATAAAGGCAGCAAACTTAGGGCCGGGTAGATAGCCGCTGTCGAGGGAGTCCATTCGAAAGCCGCCGTCGAGCAGTAGTTCGTCCGCTTTACGGCTCAAATGGCAACCGCCACCAATCACTTTCCACGCGGGCTCTATGCGGGCTTGCCATTTGGCGATGTTGTTGTCTGGAGAAAGCCCGTGTTCGATGAAGATAAACTTTCCTCCGGGTTTCAAAACTCGATACATTTCGCGTACCGCTTGGTAAATGTTAGGAATAGAACACATGGTCCAAGTACACACGATGGTGTCGAAGCGACCGTCATCGGCAGGAATCTCTTCACTGGATAAGTTCAACAATTCAACTGGAATGTCGATATCTTCAATACGTTGCTGGGCTAATTCGGTGATCTCCACCGCTGGATCTAGCCCGGTGATGGAGTTCGTTGTGGCTGGGTAATATTCCAAATTTAAGCCGGAGCCAATGCCTATTTCTAACACGTCCCCTTGTGCTTGGCTGACAAATTCGGCGCGTAACTTCATCATCGGCTTTTGGCCGCAAGCTTTGTCTATCAATTTAGGCAATAAGTACTTGGCGTATAAACCCATGGGTTTACTCCTTTAATTTGATGGCTAATGTTGCCATAGAAGTAGGCATGAAGGCGTTTAAGGGTGTGGCCTCATCGTCCCAGTGATCTTCGTAAAAACCTGCAATGACCAACCCGGCCGCGATTTGTGCACCGATCTGATCTTCTAAGCTATGGCTAAACTCTATTGCCAAGCCTTTTTCTACACGGGTTTGAATTTGAATCGAGTCTAGTTGTTCAGTGTCGGCATAAGGCAATTTGAATTTTACTGTGAGCGGCTGACCTTGTTCGATGGCTTGGTGGTCAAAGAGATAAAAGCTAGGGTTCATGAAGCCTGCAAGCAATCGTCCAGACGGGCGAAGTACTCTGGCGCACTCAAGCCAAACCGGTTTGACGTCTGCAACGAAAACGTTAGAGGTCGGATGAAATATCAAATCAAAAGAAGCATCTGCAAAACGTGAGAGATCTGCCATGTCGCCTTGTTGAAGTTCAATTTTTAAACCTTCGCGTTCAGCTACTTGTTTGTCTTTTTCGAGTTGAGAGTCTGAGTTGTCGAAACTAGTGACATGGGCGCCTGCTGCTGCGAGAACTGGTGCTTGTTGCCCGCCGCCGGACGCCAAACAAAGTACCTCTTTGCCAACGATATCGTTGAACCACGAGCGTGGCACAGTTTGCGTTGGGGTGAGAATGACAGACCAATCTCCGCGTCGCGCAGAGGCTATAGCTTCAGCGTTTATCGTTTGTACCCATGGGCTGGCGCCATCGTGCGACTGCTTGTTCCAAGCGCGACGGTTAATGCTAACAATGTCAGGCTCTGTCATGGGTTGGGTTTCGAATGGGTAGTAGACAAATCCAGTGCCCGCGTGTTGAGTATAAATATGACGATGGAAACTAAGGCCAAGACAGCGGCGATGATGAAAGCTACTCCAGGAAAATAAAACGGGGTGGTTGGAGAAGTAAAGTAGCTAAAGCTCTGGGTTACCATCATTGGACCGATGATGGCGGCAACACTGCCTACGCTCGCAATAATGCCCTGCAGTTCTCCTTGCTCGTTTTGGGAAACTTGGTTAGACATGATGCTAGAAATTGACGGGCCTACTAAGCCCGCGAAGGCTGACATGAAACACCACGCATAGAGTGATATCGTGGTTTGCGCCGTAGCGATACCTGCGTAGGCGAAGAATGCGGCCGAGAAGCCAACCAAAGCGGTTTTTTGTGCCCCCCACTTTGGGATAACAATTCTGATCAGATAGCCTTGCACAAAGGCCATCAGTAAACCCACCAACGCCATTGATAGACCAATGTCGAAGGGTGTCCAATCGAATTTTTCTATGGTGTAGAAGCTCCAATTCGAAGGATAAACGTGGTGGCCTATGTTGTAGATGAACATGACGATCACCAAACCGATCAGTGCGGGATATTTTGCTAAGTGTGCCAACATGCCCAATGGGTTGGCTCGCTTCCACTCAAATTTGCGAAATTGGCTTGTCGGCAAGGTTTCACGCAATACGAAATAGCCATAAAGTGTATTCAGTGCCGCCAAGCCAGCAGCGGCGAAAAATGGCAAGCGTATATTCATTTCTCCGAGCAAGCCGCCCAAGGTAGGACCAACAATAAAGCCCATGCCGATTGCTACGCCCAACAGGCCGAAGTTCTGCGCGCGCTCTTGGGGAGGGCTCACATCAGCAATCAGCGCATTAGCGGCTGAGTGAGTAGCACTGGTGGCACCCGTTAAGATCCGCCCAATAAAAAGAACCCATAGCGTGGTGGCAAGACCGGCAATCAAATAGTTGACGGCGTACATGGCGAGGGAAATAAGTAGCACTGGGCGGCGTCCGAAACGGTCGCTGAGGTTGCCGATGATGGGTGCAAAAATAAATTGCAGCGCGGCATAACACATCACGAGTAATCCAGCGGTGGAAGATGCCTGGGATAAGGTGCCGTTGGTGAGTTGCATTAGAAATTGAGGCAGTACGGGCATGATGATGCCGAAGCCCACGGTATCAATAAATACCGTCATGGTGACAAATACCAGCGCGTGTCGTTTCTGATCCATCGCTTGAACTTAATCGATTAAGGCAACACAACGGGTCCAACCTGCTGAAGCCCCCTTAATTTTTACTGGGAAGCACGCGACAGTAAATCCATTGGCTGGCAGCGCTTCTAAGTTATGCAACTTTTCCATCTGCCAATAGGGGATTTCTCTACCGGCTTTGTGTCCTTCCCAGATAATGCTGGGATCTCGATTTTGTGCCCATTTCACAGCGGTGTGGCTGAAAGGTGCATCCCATGACCAGCCGTCTGTACCAACCATGCGCACGCCTCGTTCGGTGAGATACAGGGTGGCTTCGCGGCCTAAGCCACAGCCCTTGTCGACATAGCCTGGTTCACCGAAAACAGCGCCGGCACTGGTGTTGACTAAGACAATGTCTAGGGGCTTTAAGGTGTGCTCGATTCGATTCAACTCAGCCTCGACATCGGCTGCGCAAACCAAATAGCCGTCTTC
>QIGT01000149.1 GCA_003230835.1 Gammaproteobacteria bacterium | reverse complement strand
GGCTCACCAAGACTAAATTTCTCGGTGTCAAAGGTCATGGCCACCAACGGATCTGATTCGCCATCTATAGGCGCGCCCGCATCAATCCAATGCAGGAGCTTTTGTTCTTCTTCTACGGTTAAACCCGCCATGTCTGCAATGGGCTTACCTACATGAGCGTCAATTTGCCCTGGTGGCATCCTCTTGGTCATAACAACTTCACGCATCATCGCTGAGAAGCCTCGTACCATGGCATGATTCGACATTGACCAAGGACCGATACCGCCATCACGGTGACAGGCAACACAGTTGTCCTGCAAGATAGGTACAATGTCCTGCGTGTAAGACACCTGGTTTGCTTGGTGCTGATTTCTGCTTTGAAAAGCTATCGGGTTGGCTGATGTTGCGGGCATGGGGCCTGCGCTAACAATCTTGTCACCAGACAAAAACGCCTTGAGCGCATCTGTAAGATAGTGTTGGGTGGCATCGACTATGTCCGAGCCATCATCCACAGGTCCCCGAAACACCACGGTCATTGTTTTAGGGTCAACTACCACCACCTCAGCAAGCTGTGCTATTCCAAGAGATTCTGCCACCAACTGAGTTTCATCCATTAAAATGGGAATCTTGTAACCTTGTTTTGCCGCTTCAACCCCGATTGTTCGACGATTGTCTTGAGTCAGAGGGTTCAACATAAAAAATGTCACCTCTTCGCTGTCGAAACTTTGACGAACCTTTTCCAATGCATTCGCACCATATTGCACGGCAGGGTTATCATTGCCTTGTACAAAAATCACAATCGCCTTGTGATCGCCATACCAACTGAGCTGGTGTGACACCCCTTGATGATCTAAGAGTGTGAAGTCGCCTATCGTTGCTTGCTGTGTTGCCGAAGCGGTTATGCCGAATACGATGGCAGACGCAAAAATCGTAAAAAATTGGAATAGTTTCATTAGAAATTGCACATAGTTTGAAGCACAGTAAACTCTAGCATATTCTGCGCGCAGATAAATTTCGTCTGCAGCTTTCAAAATTCAACGCCTATACTATCGACATTGTTATGCAACTATTCATTGAAGAAATTTTATCTAAGCGCTATTTGCTGGCACTGCTCACCCTAATTCTCGGTAGCGTTGTCACTTGGGGGATGTTCAGCACCAGTATGGATGCCAGTTATCAATCCATACTGAGCGAAGACGATCCTTATCGAGCAGAGGTCGAACAAACAAAACTAGATTTTCCACCCAGTACCAGCGTTTTATTTGCCTTTGAGACAAATACGCATGTGTTCACCTTCGATGCACTCCAAGCGATGGACGACCTAACCCATCGATACATGGAGGTCGAGTCTGCTATTTCCGTAGGATCACTGATCAACCGCAGACTAAACACCGATGACGCAGACACGTTCGATCGCGACTACCTCCTACCCGAGCTATCCACCCTCACACAACGTGACCTAGAGACCATTCGGCACACTGCGTTAAACGATAAAGACCTCATCAAAAGTCTTTTAGCACGCGAAGGCGATATGGCTCTAGCGGTGATCAAGTATAAGGTTGCAACAGACGATCAAGACACACGCCTCAGCGTTGCCAAATCTGTTATAACGCTAAGAGACTCTCTGCGAGAAGATCACCCCAACGTCTCTATCTATGTGCTGGGCGGCGCACTGTTTGAGTTGGACAGTTACAACGCACAAATCAAAGACAGCAAATACCTGTTCCCTCTCGTGATTGGCATCTCAATACTGTTGCTTTGGTTTTGTTTAAAGTCACTTTCTTTTTCATTGTGTTTGTTTGTTGTCGCCTTCGCCACAATCGGTCTCACGATCGGTACCTTTGGGTGGGCACAAATACCGTTTAATCAAATCTCTAGCCTCGGACCTCTGGTGGTATTGATCATCGCCATAGCTGATGGCATACATATTGTGTCTATTTATGCCCAAGGCCTAAACAAAGGCCTGGCAAAAATGGAGGCCATGCGGCAGAGTTTGGCTATCAATATACAACCCGTGACTCTGGCCACCATCACCACCGCCATGGGCTTTTTATGCCTCAACTATTCTTCATCGCCTGGCATCTATGGTTTTGGCAATATTGTCGCGATCGGAGTTTGCTGGGCTTATCTTGTCACATTAACCTTGCTGCCAGCACTGATACTGCTATTGCCCACCAGCAGTGCATCCAAACCATTAGGTGTACGAACATTTATTGTGTACGTGAGCCAGCTTGTCGAGAAACGTGGGAATCTACTATTTTGGTGCAGTGCTCTCCTCATAGTAGTTACCCTAGCGTTACTGCCATTGAACAAAGTGGACTTCAATCGCTACAGTTTTGTCGATAAAGACTCTGACTTCCACCACGTAATGAAAGCTTTAGCAGAAAAAATTGGCAACGACCAAAGCCTGGTTTATAGCATTCATAGCGGCGAGTACTACGGCATTACTGAACTTGAATTCTTAACTGCGGTGGACAAGTTTTCCTTATGGTTGGAAGAGCAGCCTGAAGCAAGCTTTGTTACCAGTTATACCGACTTCCTACGCTCTATGAACAAGTCAGACCACGACGATGACGAAGCTTGGGACAAGCTACCCCAAGACAAGTTACAGATCATCGACTATCTGGTGGGCTATCAACTCGTGCAAGAAATCGAGCCCAGCTTGGAACCAATCTTCAATACCGACTACTCTGCCATTCGATTAATGATCGGCACCTCCAACCTATCGAACGTAGAGATCATCAACTTCAGCGATCGAATTGATGCATGGATAGCCACCCATGTTGACCCGAAATACAAGGTCATGCACGGCGACAATAGTATTCTATTTGCTCGTTTGGACCGTTCAATTTCGATAGAGTTGATGAAGGGTTTTAGCCTCAGCTTCATCCTCATCACTCTCTCTCTAATCATCGGTTTGAAGAGTTTACGCTACGGTTTGTTGAGCATTATGCCAAACCTATTTCCCGCCACCATCGTGTTCGGCTTCTGGGGGTTGTTCATTGGCGAACTCAGCCCCTACATACTGATGTTATTTTCAATCAGCATTGGACTGGTCGTGGACGATTCAGTACACATCCTAAGCAAATACATCAGTGCTAAGCGCGAAGGTAAATTACCAGAAGAGGCTGTCCGCTACTCTCTAGATAAAGCCGGATCTGCCATCACAATCACCACTCTTTCACTCGCCGTGGGCACCTTTGTTTTGATCTTTTCGAACACGTTCCACTTTCAGAATGTGGCCCTATTGCTCACGCCCATCATCGTCGTGGCTCTGTTGCTAGACCTACTTTTTCTTCCGCCACTATTGATTAAGTTTGATCGTTGGGCTGACCGAGGTGCAACCCAGCAGACCCAAGGTCATAGCACTTAAGAGATTGTACCTGTGGGATGTATTTCAATTCGGCAATGCGAACTTTCATTTGCTCAACGTCTACACGAGTAATGTCATAGGCGATGGTAAATTTATCTGACGCAAGATCTACTTCAACTGCCTCAACACCTGCCAGCCCTAACAGGGCGGCTACAACCGAATCCGGTCAGCTCATTCAGGTGACGCCGCCTTTGGTCTTCTTCATTCCAGATACAATAATATTTACATTGGACAGAGTGGTATGTTGCAAGGTTATTTTATGATCCTATGCGAAATATTTAACTATACCATCATTTCCGAATCCAAGATTCAACCCTGTTGTATGTTAGGTGTAGTCAAGGAGGGTAAAAAACAACCCAGCAAGACAAGTATTGGTCGAACAGTACAGGTCCGATCTGCAAGCCAACCTCTATGGATTCCGGGTTGCGCCCTAGACTGTTAACAATCTGCCACAGCGCAATCACACAGGTTGGTTCGACTTTCTAGAGAACCCCTTCTGGAGACATATAGACCTTTTGAATGTGCGCCATGTGTCCGAGAATAGTTTTCGACTGCTCCTGGGTTAGACCGTGTTGAGCACTTCCTTTCAAGCGTTCCATATCTCCCAGCAAATCTTCCTTATAGACTGCAACACACTTTCTCCAGCGTTTTTCCTTCCGCTGTGCGCGCTTGCGGGTGTAGGTATCTATATCACTGACATCTGCAGTACTGGTGCCTTCAAAAAAAGACACGCCGCTGCTTTCCTGTGCCGGTGCTGTGATAGATTTGTCTTCTGAGATGATCTTAGGCTTTGAGCAAACGTTTTCTCTTAGCTGATAGTCTAAGGCTGCCTGAACAGCCTGAGGCGTTTGTGCCAAGACCAGGCCGGGCAGAAGCAGAACAAGTGCTGATAAAAATACACGTAGTTTCATTGTTTGAACCCTCTATGCGTCGGAGTTTGCCACCGATCTACACACATTATACGTATTTCAAGCTAAATCCAGTCGGAAATTTGCTACGAGTCTTTGTCGAGGGGCCGAAAACGGTCTTTATGACTAAAGAATTCATCACCCAGTTGGCTTGCTTGAATAGTTTGCGCAGTTCACCGAACTTCTGAGTAATATTCAATCAACTCGACGTGCTCTGTGGTGATCATTTTGACATCCTCAAAAAATATATCGCCGGGGGCCTTGATGTCCAGTTCTACCATCGCTCGGGTATCGAACCCCAGCATCCGATTGTTCAACAGATCAAGGCGCAGCCGCCCCAGCATATTTTTCCGTTTGGCACTGAGTTCGAGTCCAGTTGCTTTGAATAATCTGGACTCGGGTATCTGCACTATCGGCCCAAAGTAACGAAAATTCACCTCCGCGATATTCGCTATTGAGTTGATATTCGCTAGCGTCCAATGCACCGAATTGTCACCGATCTGCTGAGACCATTGTTGATTTGGCAGCACCGAAAACTGTCGCAACCCCGAACGATTCAACACCATCTGACTAAACTGTCTTTCCAGCGCGACGTGCTGGCGTGCTCCAAAACCCTTCGGCGTAGCCGTATCGAATTCTACCACGCGCCCTTCCGAATCAATGGTAATGGCGATCTCTGGAATCGCCGGTAAATCCTGTTGCAGCGTTTCGCCGTCCACACTGGCGTGTTTTGTTTGCAAAGACATGGCGTAATGTGTGGTACCCGAGCCCTTATCCGATATCGACAACCGCAACTCACCACTCAATTCAAATATTTGCTGATGCCCAGAAAAATGTAGCTCGTTAGTTGATCGATGGATGAAAACGTACGTGCCAGGTGACCAAACCACAGCGATATCAACCGCCTGTACATTAGAGACAGCCAAACACGCAACCAGTAATCCGGTTAACATCGTCTTTCGCTACTCACAACCGGACTGCACTTCGCCGTTTTCTGCATACACACTACAGACGAGTAATTGTTTCTTAAGCATAAGAGCGAAGCTGAAACGATATGCGATTGACGCGCCAGCGGCATCCGCCTTACCGGACGATATGGAGCCTGCGAACGCCAGTCCGAATGCGATCTTCCATCGCAAAGCAAGTGCGAAGCCCTCAGTCCACCAGGGGGAAGCTTCGCACTGGAACATCATACTGATGGGGAAGCCGGTGGAATAGCCAAACCAAACTTGCCCACCCAGAACGCCATAGATTTTGAGTTCAGCACGTTCGAAGTCGCTATTCACTTCAACTTGCATTCCACCCATACCACCGAACCCTAGCGGTAATCCGAGCAAAGACCAAGGATCCGGACCACCTGTGACCTGAAACCTAACGGCAGGCTCTGTACAGCCAATGTCACCGACTTGAGAGGCACTTCTGAATTGCATTGTCGGTTGCTTGTTTGCAACACTGCGCTCAAGCAATAGTTTCAGCTTTTCAAAGTCTTCCCCAGCGTAGGCCACTGTGATCGTGCAGCAAGCCAGCCATAGCGTGCACAAATATTTCATTATTTCGGCTATCATGTTCTATGCTTTAACGCTAGAAAACGCCGACCATCAGGGCTGCACTGACAATATTTGGGAAAATAACAATAAACTATGACTATGTTCGACGTGCAGTACTCACTGGGACGCTCCGAAAGTTGCGACTACATCATTAATCATGCGTTGGTCTCAAGAACACATGCATTCGTAGAAGACCGACAAGGCCGTTATTTCCTGGTCGACAACGGTAGCGCAAATGGCACCTATGTAAACTCACGAGATGTGCCGATTCAGGAAGCTGAGCTTCACCTGGACGACATCGTTTTCCTTTCGCAACAATATTCTATGCCGGCACGGTTACTAATCGAGCGCTTGCTCAGCGGTCAGCACAGCACCGGCGGTTTCCAACTTGAAACCCAGGACAGCATGATATCCATAGGGCGCGATCCGCAGAATGACATTGTTATACCTTCCCTGCGCGTGGCTCGTTTCCAAGCACAGATTCAGGTCTTACCTGACCAAACTCGCGCAGTCTTCGACATCGGAAGTCACCCTGTAACTTATGTGAACGGGCACCAGATCGGAAAATCACCCGTGTTGATTAATCCTGGTGATGATGTGGAACTCGCTGGCACGACTATTTCTTTAAACTTTCAACCGGGCAGCCCCATGACAAGGCTTGCGGCAACCCGGCAGGGAGTTTATCTAAAAGCGATGAATATCGATTGGGACGTGGGATCAGCCCGCGATCCTCTACGGATACTGGACGATATTGGACTGGCCGGATTTCCCGGCGAAGTCATTGGGCTGCTGGGACCTTCGGGTTCCGGCAAAACCTCACTGCTAGATATTCTTTGTGGCACTCGACCGCCTACGAATGGTTCGGTTCGCTTTGACGGCATTGCTTTAGAGGCTCATCGCAAACAGTTGCTGCCTCTGATTGGCTACGTACCACAAGATGACTTGTTGTTTGCAGAACTCACCATTCGCGAAGCGTTGTTTTACTACGCTAAATTGCGCCTGCCAAAATCAACTGAAGCGGAAGCAATCAATATTCGAATAGAGGCGTTGTGTGAACAACTCGGCTTAAGTGAGCGTATCGATACCATCATCGGTGCTCCTGGCAATAAAACCTTGTCTGGGGGGCAGCGTAAACGCGTTAACATCGCCCTTGAATTGCTAACCGACCCACTCATTTTATTCCTCGACGAGCCCACTTCAGGGTTATCCAGTCGTGATGCGCGAATCGTCATGGAACTATTGCGTAGCATCGCACGGGATATGGGCGTCTGCGTTGTTGTGACGATTCACCAACCGTCGATGCGTGTGTATAGCTTGTTGGACTACACCATCTATCTGAAAGATGGTCGGTTATGCTTTTTCGGCCCTGCGGTACCCAACAGCATCCAATATTTTGAGCCAGACATAGATCCTTATGTCGCCGGTCCAGATTCCATCATGGAACGTCTGGAGGAATCCAAGGCCAGCACTCTACAACAACAATTTCGCAACAATGCACCAGGATCGCGTCTGGTGCAGGATCGCCTGGAGCGTGCCGCGATACTCGACCATGACAGTCCCGAACAGCAGGATGCGAGTAGCGGGGCTGCTGTGTTCCAGTGGTCTGTGCTAACCAAGCGTTACTTCCTTCGAATTTACCGCTCGCACATCGATCTTATGGTGATGGGTGTTCAGGCATTGGTCATTGGTACTTTGCTAGGCCTGGCTTTCATCGATCAATATCCCCTCAACACCCCCATATTCCTACTCTCATTTGTGGCGATTTGGCTCAGCACCAACAATTCAGCCAGAGAGATCGTCAGCGAAAAAACCGTATTCGCCCGGGAGCGGCGCGGCGGGGTGAGTCCAGGTGCTTATTTCCTGGCTCTAGTTACCGGGCAAATGGCCATTGCAGTGGTACAAAATGCCGCCATTCTCGGTCTCGCGCTGAATCTGGCTGATCTGTCTACCGGCTTCATTCCGGCGCTACTTGTGTGTTGTTGCGCATCATTCGCGGGCATCATGGTCGGACTCCTCATCAGTACGGTTTCAAAAACCGAAGTGGCAGCGCTGATCGCCGTGCCGTTAGTACTGGTGCCATTTATCCTGGTGGGTGGGGTAATGATCAGTTACGACAATTTGCCCTGGCCTTTTCAAATATTGGCGGAACTCACGCCTTCAAAATGGGCCTATGAAGCATTCTTAGCGCTAGAAAATGTCGCATTCAATGACTTGTCAGCCGTAATTCGCCAGCAAGCAGGGGTCGATGCCAACGCCATGGGCGCACCTCTGCCGATCACCCCGTTCTCATCCGCCTATCAGAATGCCGACGATACTGAACTAATGTGGAGTGCCATACTGGG
>QIGT01000094.1 GCA_003230835.1 Gammaproteobacteria bacterium | reverse complement strand
GTTGAAATCACCGAGTCGGCATTAGTTGCTGATGACCAAGGTGCCATGATGTTTCTTCAAGGTATCAAGGCACATGGTTTAAAGATCGCCTTAGATGATTTCGGCACAGGCTATTCCTCCATAGGCTATTTACGCGACTTTAGTTTCGATGTGCTTAAAATAGACAAGAGTTTTATTGATGGGCTGTGTTCGCCAAGGGATTTTGGCTTAGTCGCCTCGATCATTTCCATGGGCCGAATTTTGGGTATGCAAATAGTGGCGGAAGGCGTTGAAGAAGAAAATCAGCTCAAACAACTTCAACGTATCGGTTGCGACTTTGTGCAAGGTTACTTTTACTCTAAACCGCTTCCAGCAGAGGAGTTTGAAGCCTTCGTTGCTGATCCTGCACTAGAACGCAGTAGTGGATAGGCGAGGCTAGACTTACCTGCGAGATGTGCTTGCGTTATAGCAGTGGTTATACGTACATTGCGCGCCTATGGAAAAGAAACAACTCGACAAGAATAAGTGCCACAAAAAACTGCGACGTCTGGTCGGCAGAGCATTAACAGATTTTGACATGCTCAGTGAAGGTGACAAGGTTATGGTGTGCCTGTCAGGTGGGAAAGACTCATACACGTTGCTCGACCTGTTGCTGAGTTTTGCTGAGCATGCGCCGATCAATTTTGACATCGTCGCGGTCAACCTGGACCAGAAGCAGCCAGGGTTCCCCACCGAAGTGTTGCCACAATATCTCACCCAGAAAGGTGTGGAATTTCAGGTACTGGAAGAAGACACCTACAGTGTGGTTAAACAACTCACGCCAGCAGGCAAAACCACTTGTCCAATTTGTTCGCGGTTGCGCCGGGGTATCCTTTACTCTCACGCTAAGAAAATCGGAGCCAGCAAGATTGCGCTCGGCCACCATCTAGACGATGTGGTGGAGACTTTGTTTCTCAACATGTTTTACGGCGGCAGAATGAAAGCGATGCCCGCTAAATTGCGTAGTGACGATGGCCACCATGTTGTCATTCGTCCGCTATTCTATTGTCGCGAAGTGCTCATCGAACAATGGTCGCAGTACGCTCAATACCCCATTATCCCTTGTAACTTATGCGGCTCTCAGGAGAATCTTAAACGTCAGGTGATTAAGGAAATGTTGCAAAGCTGGGATCACCTGCAACCAGGCAGGGTTGAAAATATAGCGCGCAGCATAGGCCATGTGACTCCGTCGCATCTTGCTGACCCCAGTCTCTTTGATTTCAAAGGCTTACAACAATCAACTTCATTGTTACGCAGCATCGATGTGCTTGAGGTTGTTTAGTAGAATGTCAACTGAACGACGAGTCTATCGGCTATTCGGGATTTGCGTCTCCCTCTTGATTGCTTCTTTCATCGTTCCAAGGTTCGTATCAAATCCTGAAGCCGGTTTTGCTGCTGGAGCTTCAGCTGTTCTGACATTGTTAATCATGCTCGGGGTGACCTTAATTTTGTCACTTTATCTGTTTGTTCTGACTATTCAGAGTTATATCAGTCTTGGCAAGGTAGCGAGGATTGCCGGTATCAGTCCAGCTGTTGTGCTTGCAGCAATGTTGTTCGGACTTTTTGGGTTCCTAAGCTATTGATGTGGCGAACCGCTGGTCGGGCCAGCCTGCCATCTCACCCGACTTTAGCCCTGTGCACGAGCAATTTTTCGAATAGCGCTCATATAATGATTATCCTCATCCCTCCGGTGTGGAACTCGCCGTGCTTATGACGGTTCTCGCGATTTTGTTGGCCGCATGGAGTGTCCTAGTGATTGGGTGGAAGGGCCAGCAATTTGTTACCGAAGGGAAGGCTAGAGAGGGCCTGATTAAATATCGGCACCACGTTGACGGAGCTAACCAATCTCATTCTGCGCGACCAGGGAGAACCTGAAAACTCGATGGAGGAGTTGGATGGCCGGTTGCCCGGTAGTACGGTGATATCCAAGTATCCTCTGCTCAGACTGTCGCTTTCTCAAGGTTCTTCACAGCGCTGTTCAATAATAACTTCGAGTAAATTTTGTGAACGCCCAGCAGCCCGCTAAACCCGAACCCGAGTGAAGATTTACCTGTTCTTGCATTTAACACGGGTACCACGGCAGAGCCAAAATACAGCCGAGTGCGGTGGTCTTCGCCAGCCGTCGGCGGAACTGTCATCAGCCATGACTTGGTACGGCCGCTAAAATCAGCCAGTAACAATTGGTTTTCGCTACGCTCCTCTACGCTCCAGGCAGCAAATGTATCAATGATGCCATCAGCTAATTGTTGTGCTTGAAGATCTGTTGAAGGTTTTGCCACAGTCCATTTGAGAATAGATCTTTCGATGTTGAAGATCGGGCTTGTATAGAATGCGAAGATATACTGTGATTGAGTGACGGCCGAAGAAATTTCAGTGGTATAACAATCTGTATGAGTGCCGTTTTTATGATAATTCGATAGTAACGCGCCAGTTGGCATCGAACTCGCTGTGATTGTGGATAGAGAAAATGTACCGGTCATAGCTGCGCCCATCGTTTGCACAAAACTGTGACTGTCGGGCTTATTTGCGATGAGCACAACCACATTCGCGACCGATCGTTCAGAATAACCGATTCGCATGGCTGCTTTGGCATTGGTATTTTGTTCTTGGCGTGCAGCATAAAGTCGTCGTGGTATCTCGCGTCAAAGTATTCGATTATTTTTGTCGGCAGTTCCATCACGTGTTAATATAGGCCATGCCTGTCTCCTTCTACCCTGTTTCCTTCTACCAGAGGTTCCTACCATGTGATCATTACGCCTGCTTGCGTTTCCAACAGAAATCGCAATATTCGGCACCCTGCATAAGTGTTTGGCTGCGACTAAAGTCCCAATCGGGCCGCAGCCTACTTTCTACTGCAAAGTCTACCCCGCAGGTCATTAATGCACCGATCTTCGTTTCACCAATTGAGTGAAAATACTCGGCGAAATCGCACTGCACCATGTTCACTGCATACTCGTCATCGATATTTTTAATGACGATGTCTTTGACTGGAAATGCAACGCTACCTGCTGTGCTGGGATGGGAATCAGCAGGCTGACGTATTGCCATGTAGTCTGCCCACGAGTCAGCGATAGCGTCACCGACGAGTTGGTGGGCGGCTTCTATGCCGATGGCTTGTTCCAACTTTTTCGTAATCGGAATAACCGCGCGAGCTTGAATCTTTACCGCCTCCACGGCGCTGATTTTTGCCATACAAATGTCCCTAGTTGCTGTTAATCATTATGGATACTGTCTGACCGGGCTCGATCAACATAGCCTGTCGTCAAACTGTCCACTCCGGTGTTGAGTGCTTGGTCAATTTCCTGAGATGTATCGGCGCCCCAGGTAGACACTTTAACGCCTAGGTCATGTGCCTGTTTAACCAAGTCCTTATTGAGATCCCGGAAATACGGCGACCAGTAAGTGGCATTGGCAGCGGCTGCCGCCTGTGCCACGCAACCGCCATAGTCTACCGGATTAAAATTGCCGAACCATCGGGCAACCTTAGGATCTTCAGTAGGTACCGAATTGCCGCGAGACAACCATGAAAAGTCGATGCTTAAAAACCCGGTTTGGATACCTGGTAAATACTCTTGTGCTGATTGCAACAGCGACCAGTCGAAAGCGATCAATACGGTACGTGAGAACAGCGGGCTGGTGGCTAACATTTGTGCTAACGCTTCCACATAGAGATTAGCGGGTGTGGTATTGGTTTTATCGTAGGGGTCTGTCTTTGCTTCAAACCAAAGCTCCGCGTTGACTGCCCCAGCATAGACTTCTTCGATATCTTGGAACGTCGCAATGTATTGGGGTGAGCGTGATTCTCGTAACGGATACTTGCGGGCTAACTTTGAACTGGGATCGAGGCTACCAAAATCAAACTCGTGGAGATCTGCCAGGTTTGTTTGATTGATGGCCGGCCCCGGCTCGGCCAACCAACCTCCTGCTGTCGTACGGGTGATAGCAGGATTGAGCAGGTAGTCGTGGTTGGCGACGAATATTTTGTCCTTGGTCAGGTGGAAATCGAGCTCGCAACCTTGGACTCCTTCCGCTAACGATTTTTGTACGGCATACGCCGTGTTTTCCGGGTAGTATCCCGCGCCACCCTCACTGGCAATAATCGATGCGCTCATTTCGTGAGCATACCCTCTCTCTATCAATTTTACACCAGCTCTAATTTTCCCCTAGTAGCGCTAACCATTTTGCTTACTCGACACAACGCCGTGATCCGGTGCGGCTTCAATGCACCGATAAACTTAGCTAAGCCGGCAAATGAGTTGCAGCAACTCTAGCCGCCTGGTCGTACATACCCGACATATGATTCAACAACATGCCTACTTCTTCGAAGGTTTGATCGTTTGATACTAATTTTGTCATGGCCAAAAGAAGTTCTTGTCGATACTGGGCATACAGGTCAGTAACCTCACGACCCTGGGTGGTGACTTGGTAGGTCACGCCCTTTTTGCCGCGATCATGCATTCGAATGACATGCAAGGTCGCAACATCGGCGCCGCTGAATCTCTCACCACCGCAGCAGGCCAAGCAGTCGGATTGCCACCGATCAAACGCTGACGCAACTCGGATGATCGCAAATTCAAATTCCGTAAGAGCAGTCTCGTGGGGTGTTGTTGCTAGGTGCCAGGTCTTGGCAACGCGTTGAGGGTGCTGGCCGTTGTCGAGTTTCGTTTCCATTTTTCCCTTTGTTTACAAAGACCTATGCTTGATAGGCCATCTATTGATACGAACTGAATGCCAAGTTAAGATTATCAGTAGATTTCATTGTAAAACAACCTGAACATTCACCTTCGATTCAATGTTAGAACTTGTTGGAAGCTTCGAGACCTAGAAAAAACACGTTACATCGACACAGTTCGCCATTTGGAGCGTACATAGCATGACGGCAACAGCACAATTCCAAGCGCCCTTGCAGGACTACCCGCTTTTCGCTTCCACTAGCATTGATGAAGCTCGGGAGTTTGTTGGCAACGTATTTTGTCCGCATCGACTGACACCCTCGAAACACACAACCCGGCTTGATGCGCAAATGCGCCATGCCAGGGTCAGTGATCGTTCCTCCCTCAATTTTCTAAAATACGGTGCCCAGGTAACGGTTGAGCCGGGTGCATTGCAACATTTTTTCTTGGTACAAATTCAGTTGTCGGGTAACGTCAACACGCGTTGTGGCCATCAGACTGAAAATATTTGTGCAGGAGATGCCGCCGTATTGTCACCTAGCGAATATGTCTCGATGGACTGGAAACCTGATTCGTCCATGCTTATTTATCGTGCAGATCGGAATTTGGTTGAGCAAAAATTGAGCGCGTTGTTATGCGACGAGCTGAGCAATCCAATCGTGTTTGAAACGAGAATGAATCACCATACAAATTCGGGAGCGGGTTGGCTGCGCGCCGCTCGATTCTTGTTAGACGAACTGGAAGGCAATACGGGGTTTCTAAATTACCCCAATGCGGCTGAGAATTTTGAAGAAAATCTCATCCTGTCCTTATTATATGGCCAACAGCATAACTATTCGCATCGACTCCGCAATGGAACCGCCAAAGCAGCACCGGCGCACGTCAAACGGGTTGAAGCTTATATTCTTGCTAACGCGGTAAACGCTGTTTCTATTGAGGATCTCACGCATGTGTCACAAGTCAGTGCGCGTGCATTGTTTTCCGCATTTAGAGATTTCCGTGGTACCAGCCCTATGCGATATCTGCGCACAGTCCGCTTGGAGAATGTAAGGCGGGATCTGTTGGATGCGCCTGAGAACTCAAGTGTCACGGAAATTGCCTGTCGTTGGGGGTTTGTGCAACTTGGCCGCTTTTCTGGGGAATACCGCCTGCGCTACGGTGAATTGCCTTCAGAAACTCTGCGTAGAATTAGCTAACCACGCAAAAGCTTTCCTACCGTGTATCCCGAGCCACCGCCTAGCCCGGGTCCTGGGTGTGTTGATGCGCCAATTTGATACAACTTTTTTATGGGTGTTGCGTGGTTTTTGGTAGAACCCAGCGGCCGCCATAAGTAAGACTGGTCAAGGGAGCAGTCTCCAGAGTAGGGGTCTCCGCCAACTAAGTTGATGTTTAGTGTTTCTAGGTCGTGTGGCGAAAGAACCTTGCGACCAATGATCAGTTCCTTGAGGTTCGGTATCACCAGCGACAAACGGTTAATAATTCGATCTGCGTACTGTTCGCGAATGTTATCTGTCCACGCGCCGTCTAAACTCGTGTCGATTTCAGCCAATGAATCTGCGCGAACTGTTGCGGGTAATTCCTGTAGTTGTATCCAAAGGATCCATTTGCCGTTAGGGGCTCGGCTTGGGTCGACGGCGGTGGGCTGGCCCACAACCAAAGTAGGGCGGGTTGGCAACAGACCGCTGTCAGCCTCGGCAATTGATTGTGTGATGGCGTCCATGCCCTCGGTGACATGAACCATCGGAACAGTGTTGAGGGCGGAATCAATCCACTTCGGCGGAGTATCCAATGCCAGGTGAATCTGCATGTCCGCACGACCGTATCTAAAGTTGGCTGCATCAGTGCGTTGCTTGTTGGGCACCGCAGCGTCTTGTAGCAGCCTTGCGTACAATTGTGTCGGGGTTGTATTGCAGATGACCGCTCGGTTGCAATTGAAATGTCGTCCATCACTTGTTTCAACCCCACAGGCGTTTGCATTACGGGTCAAGATTCGACAGACGTCGGTGTTGTTAACCATGGTACCACCGTGATCTTCAATCAACTTTGTGAACGCCGTAACCAAACCCTGGGAACCACCCTTTACCACTGGCATGCCTGCCGCCTCCAGTGAAAACGCGATGAGTTTGCCCATGTGGCCTGAAATTGCAGCATCCGGCGACAGGCCAGTGTGTAAGATCCATGGTGCAAAAAGTGTTTTTACCGCATCTGACTGGAAGTGCGAATTGAGCCAGCTTCGGCAAGAACCCATGGCGACACCGAGAAACTCAGCAGTGCCATGCAAACCGCGACGGCGAACTTCTCGCAGCAGAAGTTTTGCTGTTGCGAATCGCCATAGTTCACTATTGAGCAGTCCGAAGGTCAAGTCAGCGGATGATTCGATGGCTGCAATACTTTTTAGATAGCCTTTCCCGTCGCCCGTGTGCAGAGCCTCAAATGTGCGGGTATTTGTTTCTCTTGAGGTTGTAAGAATTGTTGCTGTTCCACCCGGCGAAATGCTGGCGGTTGGAGTTTCAGTGTTGAGGTAGGTTAAACCGCGTTGGTGAAGGTCTGTCCCCAATTCTGCGTATGCTGGTGACAACACAAATAACAGGTGCCAACCTGATAGCACGTCGTGCATAAATCCAGGTACGGTGAGTTCCTCGCTGCGTATGCAGCCACCGGCGCGGTCGCTTCGTTCAAGCACAACTACCGATTTTCCAGACTTTGCCAGCAATGCGGCGCAAATAAGCGAGTTTATGCCTGAGCCAACGATAACGAAGTCGTAAGTATTTTCTGATGTTGCAGCCACAGGTTCCCTTTTTTGCAACCTTTACTGGGTTATGTTGATGTCGGAGAACTGCCTTGCATAAGTAAGGGCATCAGGGGCGTGTGTTGTTCCGGTCCCATGGCACTGTAGCCGCCGTCAACCGGAATTTCGCCACCGGTCATGTAGGAGGCGGCATCCGAAGCAACAAAGGAGACCACGTTGGCTACCTCGGAACCATCTGCAACTCGACCCATTAAATTGAACGGAATCGAAACCGTGTCGGCGTGCGCACGGTTGTTTCCAGTCAGGCCCTCGAACGGGTCGGACCAAATGTGTCCCAACATCAATAAATTCACGCGTATGCCATCTTGTGCATATTCAACGGCCTGAGTTTTTGACAAGTGGCGCAGTGTCGCTTTCGCTACCGGGTATGCCCAACGGCCGATGTGTGGAAAAGCACCGGATACAGAACCAATATTGACGATGTTGCCAGCAGATTGTTTCAGCAAGGGTCGAGCGATCTCACCCAATATCGCTGCCGACACGGCATTGGTGTTAATTGTATGGAGCCAGGTTTCGCGATCTGTGTTGGCACCGTCGTCGCCATAGGAGCAGGCGTTGTTGACAACAATATTCAGTCCGCCGTATGTGTTGCTCACCATGTTGACGAGGTTTTTTAGGTCGTCGTCGTTTGTAATGTCGGTTGCGACATAGCTGCATCCGTCACCCAGTTCGCTGGCAATGGCCTCGCCTTTGTCACGACTGTAGTCAGCGACGACAACTTTTGCGCCGTCTTGATGTAGTTTGCGAGTAATCGCTGCACCGATGGATGCAGCGCCCCCGGTTACGATCGCTACCTTTCCGGATAAATTCGACATAACCACTCCAAGAGTAAATGCTGTGCAGGCTAGAGTGTCACCCATTGACGTATTTTGCCTATGCGAATAGTGCAGGCATTGTGCGAATACTGCGAAAAAGGAGGTATTTTCAGCACTATTCGCACAATGCCTGCGCTTAACGAATAGTTGGCACGCTTAAGCGATGCAAAACTTAGGCTGAGTCTGCGAGGTCAATTTGTCTTCGGTATCACCTTTATATCGTCGTCGGGTGCCTCTGTATCAGAGGAATCAGTGGAATCAGTGAAACCAGGGGAGAGAAAATGTTGCACCTTAACGTTAAAGTTGCCTTGCTGTGTGTTCTCGCAGCAATCGGTCTAACACATACTCACGTCGTCAACGCTCAGCAGAGCACTAACGATCGTGCAGAATCATTGCTTGAGGAAATTGTTGTGACCGCGCGTAAGCGTGAGGAAGGGCTGCAGGATGCGCCATTGGCAGTGTCCGCATTCACCGGCGAATCGCTTGACTATCGTGGTGCCACGCGCTTAGACGATATTGCGAAGTTTGTACCCAGCTTAACTTTGGAAAATAATCCGAGCTTTGGTGGTGCATCAAACTCTGCCGCTATCTACCTGCGGGGTGTTGGACAAAAAGAATTCCTGCCGACGACTGAGCCCGGCGTGGGTTTATATGTCGACGGCGTGTATGTGGCTCGCTCTGTTGGCGCGCTCCTTGATCTTGTCGATATTGAACGCATCGAAGTGTTGCGTGGACCCCAAGGTACATTATTTGGACGCAATACTATCGGCGGTGCAATCTCGATCACCACGGTTAAGCCTCAAGATGAATTTGGTGCTTCGGTGGCAGTAACAGGGGGAACAGATGGTCGATTAAATTTCAAAGCGGCAGTGGATATTCCGCTTGGAGAGACGCTCAAAAGCCGTCTGTCTGTGGGTTTGTTTAACCAAGATGGTTACGTCTCTCGAACTGACGGGCTTGAGTTGGGAGATGACGATACTGTAACGGCTCGCCTAGCATTTGATTGGAACCCGTCGGATCGGCTCGATGTGCTGGTGACCTTAGAAGCCTCCAGAGATCGAGAGTCTGGTCCTGCATTTCAACTCATTGACATCGACTTTACTGATCTTAGCCAGCTTAGTGGTGTGGTGTTAGCGCCGCCTCCCCCCATGGCCTTTATTCATAATGTAACCACAGGGGCACTTGGCCCTGGTATGCCCTGCGCGGTCACTGATGCGGCAGGCAATGGAATCACCTCCAATCCGGCTGCGCCACTTTGTTATGACTCACGGTTCATTGGTGTTGATGGCACCAACGAGGGTACAGCGCCGGCATTTTCTGAGTCCGATCTGTTCGCAGCATCGGCGACCCTGTCCTGGTTGATCAACGACAATCTTGAGCTGAAATCTATTACCGCGCTGCGAGATTTGGACGCCGAGTTTGGCCGGGATGGCGACCATTCTCCCCATCGGATTTCGGAGTTTGTTGATTTTCTAGAGCAGCGACAGATCAGTCAGGAGTTTCAATTACTCGGTACGTCGTTGGACGGACGATTCAACTGGCTCCTGGGGTTCTACTATTTCGATGAAGATGGAGATAATGCCAATATTCTCAATTTCACAGTTTCGAATTTCCGTTCGGGTGGTAAATTCGATAACCAGGCTACCGCGCTGTTTGCGCAAGGCACCTTTGACTTATCTGAGCGCTGGCAGTTGACGCTTGGGGCTCGGTACACGGATGAGACGAAATCGTTCCTGCCTGATCAGATCATCTTGCAGAACTTCTTTGCTGGTATCAGCGCAGTGGTTCCTCCTGGAAACCCCTTGGCCGCTCTGGATGCACCTTTTTTACAGGCCGGGTCGCGAATTTTACCGTTGCTAGAGAAAGAAATAGAAATCAGCGAATTCACACCCATGTTGAATGTTTCGTTTGACGTAACAGACAACGCGCTTGTGTATGCGAGTTATTCGGAAGGCTTTAAATCGGGTGGTTTTACCCAACGAGTTTTCCCCCCCGTTGTTGCAGGCTTCACCGCACCACCAGGCACAGCGGATATCGACCTCATACCTACCTTCGACCCAGAGTTCGTCGATGTCATCGAAGTGGGACTCAAGCTAACGGCATTCGACAATCGCTTGCGTGCGAATATGGCCGTATTCCGTACAGACTATGAAGACCTGCAAATTCAGGTGTTTAATAGTGTTGCACCCGTAACGCAGAATATTGGCACAGCCAGTATTAACGGATTAGAAGTGGAGTTACTTGCCGCGCCTGGAAATGGTTGGTTATTTGAAGTCAGCTTATCGTTCCTCGATCCCAGCTACGACAGCATCGATACTGCGATCACACTTATCGGTGAGAACTTTGAATTCGAACGTGTGCCAGATTTCGCTGCTAGCGCCGGTCTTTCTAAAGAGATGGAATTGTTTGGTGGCTTTCTCACCACCCGCGTAGATTGGTCTTTTGGTCTTTTCGAGATGACACTTTCAATGATGTATTTGACACCCCGCAGCTTAAGACCGATGCCTATCCTATAATCGATTTGGCTCTAACCTGGCGGAATACCAATGAAGATTTCTCTGTTGCTGTGTATGGAAAGAACTTGGGCGACGAGGAATATCTGATTACCGGGGTGTATGGCACTGCCTTTCAAGCTTTCGAAGGGATCTTCGACCGTGGTCGGCAATGGCTGCTGACACTGAAGAAAGACTTTTAAACAGCGACTAGGATCAGCATGGCAAGCAGAGTAGGCGTTAGAGTAGGCATTATAGGTGCAGGATTTGCTGGTCTTAGCACAGCGAAAGTATTCAAAACGTTTGGCCTCAATGTCACAGTGATGGAGAAAGAGTCGGATGTAGGCGGTGTATGGTCAGCGTCCAGGCGCTACCCAGGGCTTACCACCCAAAATCCCAGAACAACTTATGAGCTTTCCGACTATCCCATGCCCAGGAGCTACCCTGAATGGCCTAGCGGTGAACAAGTTCAAGCGTACTTGCAAAGCTACACTGAGCATTTTTCTTTCGACAAAGACATCATGCTCAACACAACTGTTACCCGTGCGCAATTCGACAATGTTACCGAGACTTGGACCTTAGCCATAGAGCAGGCTGGCGGTGAAGCGACACAACTTGTTTTCGACCGTTTGATCGTTTGCAATGGCATTTTTTCTATTCCATTCATTCCAGACTATCCAGGCGTGGATGCTTTTACCGGCGCCGGTGGACGCATTTGTCACACCAGTGAATTTACTAATGTAGATGACGCAATCGACAAACACGTGGTGATTGTTGGATATGGTAAATCTTCCTGCGATGTGGCGAATGCTACAGTTGGTACAAGCGCGAGTACAACTGTGCTTGCGCGTAATCTGATTTGGAAGATTCCAAAGAAGTTGAAGAATATTGTTAACTTTAAGTATTTGTTCCTCACTCGTTTGGGAGAAGGGCTGTTTCGATACATTCGCCTACGTGGATTTGACAAATTTCTACACGGTGTGGGGTTGCCGATTCGCAACGCTCTTCTGGGTAGCGTGGAATCGGTGGTAGAGAAGCAGTTACATCTGCGTGAGATTGGCTTACACCCAGAAAAGCCACTAGAAACAATTGCTCGGAGTACTGTTAGTCTAGTCACTGAAGGTTTCTATGAAAATGTTGTTGACGGTAAACTGTCGGTACGTAAAAACACACAAATTGCGCAATTGCGCACCGGTGAAGTAGTACTGTCGACGGGCGAGGTCATCCCAGCGGACCTTATAGTTTGCGGTACGGGCTGGAAACAGTTGGTGCCGTTCTTTGATGCGCAGACGGCCTCGCGCATTACCGATGCTCAAGGAAACTTCCGCTTGTATCGGTCGATGCTACCGTTAGATGTACCAGCGCTTGCCTTCAACGGCTACAACTCCTCATTTTTTAGTCAGCTGAGTGCTGAAATTGGGGCGCTGTGGCTGATAGAGTACTTTAGTGGAAATATTTCGCTCCCTACAGATTCTCACATGCGTGCTGATATAGATGCGAGACTGTCATGGATGGAAGAACGGACCGATGGCAAACACTCAAAGGGCACCAACATAATTCCGTTTTCCGTCCATCAAATAGATGAGTTTCTAGGTGATATTAATTTACCTTTGGGTGTTCTCAAACGCTTTTCCCAGTGGTTTATGCCCGTTGTGGGGCCAGACTATCGGTCGCTAACCAAGCGCCTACTCGCACGCCACCAAGCGGTATCGAATAAGCAATCAGGAGCAATGTGAAATGGCACGTGTACGCATAGCCAAACCCGAAAATATTACTGACCCAGAAGTGCAGGGTATCTTCGACTGGGTGACCGAAATGGAGGGCACCGTACCCAATCATTTTTACGTCGAGATGAATTTTCCGGAATACTTCAAAGCAAAATTGGGCTCAACCAAGGTGCTTTGGCAAATGGGCGAATTGTCCATGGAGGAAATTCAACAC
>QIGT01000335.1 GCA_003230835.1 Gammaproteobacteria bacterium | reverse complement strand
ACTTCTTGGCAATGGGGGTGGCCATTATCGGCGAAGCCCGCCTTGACACAAGCCCCGCAGGTCACGCTGAGTTTACGATAATTAATCAGAGGTTCCCTAGAGTTGGTGATATTGAGAAAGGAGAAGAAGATGGATAAACAAGATATAGCGCAACCGCGAGTTCTTGCTCGGCAAGAGATTCGTGCCCACCGTCGACGCGAAGAAGGTACGACATACAAACTACGCGTGATTCGCGAGTCTGGTGGCTTGTTGGAGCTGGTTGAGGAAGAGGCGCCTCGGCATTGGTTTGTGGAGTGGGCCCGGGTCATGCAACACAACCCGTGGAATTTATGAACAATAGAGTAGTATGAAAATCGATACCCATCTAGTGCGGTGTTTAATTGCAGCACAGTTCCCTCAATGGGCAGATCTATCGATTCGGCCTGTGGAAAGTGGTGGGTGGGATAATCGAACCTTTCATCTGGGTGAAAGGTTAAGTGTTCGCCTACCCAGTGCCGAACAGTACGCTGCACAGGTTGCAAAAGAACAAAAGTGCCTGCCGCAACTGTCCCCATACCTGCCACTGCCTATTCCAATGCCTGTGGCTAAGGGTGTGCCGGGGGAGAACTACCCTTGGCATTGGTCCGTATACTGCTGGCTTGAAGGTGAAACTGCCAGCCTCGATAACATTGCAAATCTGCGTCAGTTTGCTGCTACATTGGCCAGTTTTCTCAGTGCCTTGCAAAAAATTGATACGCAAAGTGGTTTTCCTCCTGGTGCCCACAACTTTTATCGCGGCGGCGATTTGTCTACTTACGATAAGCAGACACGGGGTGCGATTGAAGTTTTACGACAACATATCGATTTTGGCGCGGTAACTGCGGTATGGGAAGCAGGTCTCAAAAGTACTTGGGATAATCACCCGGTATGGCTGCACGGAGATGTCAGTGCAGCCAATATGCTGGTGCGCAATGGTCGTTTAGTCGCAGTAATCGATTTTGGATGTTGCGCAATCGGCGACCCTGCTTGCGATTTAACCATCGCTTGGACATTTCTCTCAGGTGCAAGCCGCGAGAGTTTTCGGGCAGCACTTCACCTTGATGAAAATACTTGGGCACGAGCACGTGGTTGGGCAATGTGGAAGGCGCTGATTACATGGGCTGAATCTGTTGGTGATAACTCATCTGTCGTCCAGCACAGTCAGCATGTCATTGATCAGATCCTGGCAGACCACTTTACCGCAAAGATTAATTCTGTTGCGTGAATGGGATAGACTGCTCGTTCACAAGCCGCCCTTCAATTATCCTCGCATCGCATATAACCTGTCAGAACTTAACCCTGTTCGGAGAATCTAATGCTACCCTCTGCAACGCGCCCAACTATCGATGCTGCTTACGGAGTACCCGAACACGAAGATAATTTGCTGTCTTGGGGTGATGTCGAGCTGCGTATACAACAAGCCCACACCTATTGGTTGAGTACAGTCTCGCGCAGCGGTGAGCCACACACCCGCCCTATAGATGGGGTGTGGTTGCGCACAGCTCTATATTTTAGTGGCAGTTCTAAGTCTCGTTGGTTTAAAAATGTGGTTGAAAGACCACTGGTATGCCTGAATTTAGAGGACGGGATAAAGGCGGTGATTGTCCATGGACATGTTGAGCATGCCAGGGTTGAACTTTCGTTTGCGGAAGAATTGGCTGCATTGTCTAACATTAAATATGATATCGGCGCGACGGCTAAGACCTACCTTAGCCCAGATGTTTTGATTTTACGGCCACAACGGGTGTTCGCATGGAACTTATTATACGAAGACGCCACCCGATTTGTTTTCGCTTAGCCGCCAGAAATGTGCTCTGCATCAATCAAGTCATTGCGAACCAAGGATGCTGATGGGCGTTTGCGCTCGTACTTTCTGGCTGGGGTATTGATGATCTCGATCAGTTCAACGGCGTTCAAGCCTGCTCGTTCTCGTTCCTTGTTAATTTCGCCGTAGGTGGTGGATCGTTGGCGTGGGTTACGATTTAGGCTTCGCACAATTCGACGCATCTCAAAAGATGAGGTTTCTTGGCCATGTTGAGTGCCCGCAGCGCGACTAATTGATTCGTTCATGAGGGTGCCGCCAAGATCGTTACAGCCTGCATTCAAACAACCCTTCACCCCTTCGTGCCCCATTTTCACCCAGCTCGCTTGGATGTTGTCGATTTGACCGTGTAATGCCAAGCGTGCGACCGCGTGCATGAGTATGGCTTCACGGAATGTAGGGCCTTTGCGTGCCCTACCTTTGAGATACATGGGTGCTTCCATATGCACGAAAGGCAATGGTACAAACTCGGTAAAACCGCCGGTAATTTTTTGCAAGTCTCGCACCCGAATCAGGTGTCGTGCCCAATGCTCTATGCGTTCAACATGGCCGTACATGATGGTTGCAGTGGTCTTAAAGCCGACACTGTGCGCGGCCTGCATCACCTCTAACCACTGATCGGTGTTGATCTTGTCTGCACAAATTACCGCACGAACTTCGTCGTCTAATATTTCTGCAGCGGTTCCTGGCAGAGTACTGAGCCCGGCGTCTTTGAGCATTTGCAAATAGGGCACCAACTCCATATCCAAGGTGGCTGCTCCTTGCCACACTTCTAGTGGGGAAAATGCGTGTATGTGCATGTCGGGCGCAGCGGCTTTAACCGTCTTTAGAATGTGCGCGTAAGTATCACCGGTGTATTCAGGGTGAATTCCTCCTTGCATACATACTTCTGTGGCACCACGCGCCCAAGCCTCTTTCACACGACGGGTGATTTCTTCATCGTCGAGATCATAAGGTCGGCCGCGTAAGTTTTCAGCCAGCTTGCCTTTGGAAAATGCACAGAACTGACATTTGAAGTAACAGATGTTGGTGTAATTTATGTTGCGGTTAACAACAAAGCTAACGGTATCACTATTTACTTCTCGTCGAAGCTGATCTGCCGCTTGGGTCACCGCGGTAAAATCATCGCCGCGTGTTTCAAACAAGCGAACAATTTCATTCTCTTGTAGTGACTCACCAGCTCTTACCCGAGAGATGATATCGGTAATATCGGTCGATACGTGAGTGGGTGCATCCATTATCGCAGTCATCACTCCAACCGGCGGTGGTGTATCCACATCGCCAGGACACCAATCATCGATACGAGGCATACCTTGGGTGTCGATCATATCTAATATGCGCTCGTGCAAATCAGGGTGTACCCACTGCGACAGGTTTTGTGCATAGGCAGGATATATAGTGAGGCGTTCTGTTAGATACTTACCTGCGGCTGCTGTTTCCCGAACAAGATCGTCGAGTTGTGGCCACGGAGCCTCCGGATTGACAAAATCTGGAGTAACCGGGGAAACGCCGCCCCAATCGTTAATGCCGGCGTGGACAATCTGCGGTAGCACCCCTGGGCTTAAGTTGGGGGGGGCCTGGATACTCATGTGGGCACCAAATATGATTCGTGCCACGGCGATAGTCCACAGCAATTCGTTAAGATCTGGCTCTGGCGCATTAACCATCTTGGTCTCCGCTTTAGCGCGGAAATTCTGCACGATAATTTCTTGAATATGACCGTATTGCAGATGAATGTCTCGAATAGCCAGCAAGCTTTCTACGCGTTCCAAGCGAGTTTCGCCAATGCCGATCAATATACCGGTGGTGAACGGCGCTTGCGCGAGCCCTGCATTGGCTAAGGTTTCCAGTCTTACCGATGGAATTTTGTCTGGCGAGCCATAGTGTGGCATGCCTTTTTCGCAGAGTCTGTCAGAAACAGATTCCAGCATGATGCCCATGGAAGGCGATACGCTGCGTAAATCTTGTAGTTCTTCAGGGCTCAAGTTGCCGGGGTTCAAATGAGGCAGCAGGCCAGTTTCTTTGAACACGGCTTCGGCAGCAGCACGAAGGTACGCAGTGGTGGTTTCGTAACCCATGTCTGCCAAAGCTTCTCTCGCAGCTTTGTAACGAAGCTCTGGCTTTTCCCCCAAGGTGAATAGAGCTTCTTTACATCCCATGGCTTGGCCGTGGCGTGCCACCTCGAGAATTTCTTCCATACTCATATAGGGGGACTTTAATTTGCGTGGCACTTGCGCAAATGTACAGTAGTGACAAACATCTCGACACAGGTGAGTGAGGGGTATAAAAACTTTTTTAGAAAAAGTGATGACATTGTTGAACCCACGGTCGCGCAGTACTTGCGCTGTGTCAGCAAGGGTGCGGGTGTCGTCAAAGTCAGCCAGCCGGATGGCGTCTTCATGACTGGGCAGCTCGCCATCTAGTGCATTGTCGAGAATGGTTTGAATCATGAATTATCCAGATTGGGACTTTGTTAGGGCTTGCAGTCGGTCGATGATACCGGCGTTGCGAAGATAGTTTGATGTCTGGCTGGCAGGTTCGCTGCGGTACACTTCAAGCAGATCTTGGGGGAGATCAACATCTAGGGTGAATCGCGTGTTAGGCACAATGCGCGGCGTGAAACCTGCCGCGAAGGCGGCGTCTACGTGGGGCTTGAAACTCTTGCCGTCAAAAACATAGGCTATGGCGCCAGGCGGGGTGCATATCAGCCCATTGGTACCGATGTGATTGGTGTCGGGCATGATGGTGATGTCTGTGTGATCGCGTAGAAGTTGGTTCAACTCATCTGCTTGAATACCAGGAACATCTGCGGGTACTACGATCACCCCGCGAGCCTGAAAATTGGCGCTTAGGTGTTGGGTGGCTTGTTCGAGAGATTCGGGTAGGTTTGCATCAGGACTTTCGGCGAAACGTTCTGTGCCGAATGTCTGTGCCAGAGCGTCGGCTTCTGGTGCCCGAGAAACAATTAAAATGCCGTTCAGTTGTGAACATTTGGCAAGACAGGAGAGTACATCTCGGGCCATCGCCAGCATCAGAGAGCGCCGTTCTTCTCCACTCAAGACGTCAGCTAGACGCTGTTTTGCCCGGTCGAACGTCTTTATGGGAACGATTGCCCACATATGGCGACTCCCTAGTATGTTTAAATTACGACCTACGACCCCTATTCACGCCCCTTTGGTATGCGCAACTGAGTTGTCGTAGCCGATTGCGAGAGAAGCTAAGTAGCCTCTTAATTTTTTGTTAAGAGACCTCTCGTTAAGAGAACTCCCGCAAAAACCTCAGTGTGTCTTCAGCTAAAGACACACGATCTTGCAACGTTACCATGATGGTATTCGTCACGATAGATGGAATTTTTATTTGCTTAGAGTCGTTTTCGTCTGTTTTATCCACAATGAAGCCATCTATTAAACCCTCGTAGTGCTTGGCTACGGCGGCTGCCGAGGTGGGAACATTTAGTTCTTGCATCATTTTGGCGGCGGGGCCTTTGATCGCTAAACCGCCAATAATGGGTGATATGGCGACGACTGGCAGTGGTGCTAACAGTGCTTTGAACCCGGCTAACTGCAACATTGGATCCACAGAAACATAGGGGTTGCTGGGACATATGATCACCGCATCGCACTGCGCAAGCCATGCTGCTAGGGCAGGATTGAGTTGAGCATCTTCAATGCCTTGGAATTCGAAATCAATAACTTTTGGTTGGCAACGCTGTTTAACGAAATACTCTTGAAAAGGCAGAACACCCTGGTCTGTGTGTACCAGAGTGCGAACTGGGTCGTCACTCATGGGCAAGACACGATGGGTGATGCCCATGGCTTGGGTGATGCTTTGAGTCGCTTGGGTGAGAGAGTGGCCGCTTGCCAGTAATTGCGTGCGACGCACATGCAGGGCCATGTCTTTGTCGCCGAGGCGAAACCAATCTTCACCGCCCAGACTGGCCAGCGTCTCGATGAATTGCCATGTTTCACCTTGGCGTCCCCAGCCTAGATCTTGGTTGTTTTGCTGGGCCAGTGCATAGGTGAGACTGTCGATGTCCGGAGAAATATGCAAACCGAGGTGTTCGAAGTCATCAGCCGTGTTGACGGCGAAAACCAGTTGTTCTGGACCAAGCAGTTGGCTTAGCCCCAAGGCCAGTTTAGCGCCGCCGATGCCGCCTGTGATGGCAAGAATTTTCGGCACTAGCGGAACAAATCTTCTTCTAGCGGGCGATTGATCATTGCTGCAGTTTGGGCTGCGGTTTGCTTCCCGTTGTGCATCGGTAAACCACGAATCAGAACCAGGGGAATTTTTTCCGTGGTTTCGCCCATCTCTAATGTAGCTGCAGCTGCTAGAGCATCCGCACGGTTGATGAGGGTTACTTTAAGTTCGCGTCCGTAGACATCTTCTCCGCCGCGATGATCATCAAGTACTTGAATGCCGGCGCAACCAATGGCGACACCAATGGTCCCCATACGCCAAGGTCGGTTGTGGCTATCGGTGATGATCACGCCGAGTTCGCAAACTGCCAGCGATTGTAATTTATCGCGTATGCAGGCTGCACTTTTGTCGGGGTCCTTGGGTAACAGGAGGGCTTGCTCACCGCCACTGTGATCTATGTTTGATTGGTCGATGCCTGCGTGCGCGCCCACCAAACCAAGATTGTGCCGCACGATCAGCACGCCTAAACGCTGGCGCAACACTTCCGTGGACTCTTGCAAGATGAGTTCCACCATGCGCGGATCTTTTTCGGTTTCGGCAGCCAGTGCGATGGCTTGTTTGCTTGGCTCGACATCAGCAAGGGCAATCTGTTGGCCTTCTGCCTTGGATACGATTTTTTGCGCAATACACACGATATCGCCTTCTTGCAAGGTGATCTTGTTGCTCACTAAGGTGTCGTGTATTTGCTGCGCCAGATCATCCCCAGGTACAACCATTGGCATACCTGGGATGGGTAGTACAGAAAATCCACTTGGGGTGTTGTGGGGGTTCATGGCGTGAAGTTAGTGTTCCTGGCCGATTATCTTGATCCCAGAGTGGGACACGATACCACTGCGGTTGATTTGGATGAGAACAGAAGTCAGCGCTTCGGCTGCTGCAGAGTTGGCTACCGGACCTGCATGCCAACCGTTCATGCCAGCGTCTTTGGTGAGATCGATGACTTTCTGCCGTGCCACTTTTTTGTTCCCGCAAACCAATACGTCGCATTCGATGATCACATCTTGCTGTAACAAGTGTGCGGCGATATTTTGATAAGCAGTGACCACCATGACGTCATCGCCGAGAAAGTTTTGCGCGCGCTTACCGGCACTGCCTTCTTCTGGTAGCTGTACTGTCCCCACCTTGGGTGGCACTAAGGGTACGGTCACGTCGATGAGAATTTTCCCGGTTAGATTTGCTTTGACGTAATCCAACGTTGAAATCTGATGCTCGGCGGGCACGGTGAGTACAACAATGTCGCCCGCGGCAGCCGCATCCAAATTTTCCATGGGCTCCGCGGGCGTATCCGGACGGATTTTTTGTAACGCTTCCACCGCTACTTGTGCCTTTTCTAAGGTGCGAGAGCCGATAACGATCTTATACCCTGCTTTTGACCAGCGAATGGCCAGCCCAGTACCCAAGTCGCCGGTGCCGCCCAGAATGGCGATTGTTTCTTTTGACATAATTTCCCCCTCTCAGGAAATAAAAGTATAGGTGTTACGAAATAGGCGCGGGATTATGCCGTTATTGGGCATCGAAAGAAAATCAAGTCGCTGCTTTTGAATAGGACTGCACTTCGAAAATCAATGGAATGCAATCCTACCTCTGCCCTATCATGGAGCCAAGAAAAAGGATCAGGGAAAGTACACAGACGAAATTTTAGACCCAGCATAGCCGGAGTTGGTGTGCCGTGATTTAATAGTTACTAAAGATGAGGAGACGTTATGTCTAAGACCGCGTTAATTATTGTTGACTTACAAAATGATTATTTTCAGGGTGGTAAATGGGAGCTAGAAGGTACTGAAGGTGCAGCGAAAAAAGCGGCGGCCTTACTTAGCAGCTTCAGAGCAAAGAAGTTGCCCGTAGTACATGTCCGTCATGAATTTCCGACAACTGACGCCCCATTTTTCACACCGGGTTCAGACGGCGCGAAAGTACATACATCAGTACAGGAGCTAGAAGCTGAGCCCGTTGTCACTAAACATCAAATCAACGGCTTTAGAGACACTAATTTGCAAGAAGTTTTGGGTGGATTGGATGTTGATAGTGTATTGATTTGTGGTGCCATGAGCCATATGTGCATTGATGCAGTCACACGTGCTGCTCATGATTTTGGTTATAATTGTGCCGTCGCACATGATGCTTGTGCAACATTAGACTTGGAGTTTGAGGGCGTCACCGTTCCGGC
>QIGT01000521.1 GCA_003230835.1 Gammaproteobacteria bacterium | reverse complement strand
CATATTAAGGTATATACTATTTTCGACATGTAGGAGCATTGTGCCGGCGTTAAGCCCAAAAACGCCTACTTGGCAAAACTGCATTGTTTGCCTATAGTGCGGGTGTGAACAATTCAAATACACAATTTGCAACTCTCTCTGAGCAACAATCTCGGATGATACGATCGCTGAAGACGAATTGCGTTGCACTTCTCAGCACTATTTTGCTGGGTCTCCTAGCAGGTCTGCTGCTGCCGGTTTCGCGGCATAATATCTAATACCTCAGGGCTAAGCCCAACCTAGAAAAGCTAACAAACCAAATTACCCAAACGCATTTTGTGTGGTGGGTAGCTATGCAAGAACAGATGAGGAAAGTGTGATGAGCCGACAGCACATTTCAGGGCGCGCCATTGGCGCCATGCCATTTCAAAAATACCAAGCCTTTAAACCAATTGACCTTGCAGATCGTCAATGGCCCAATCAAGTGATAGATAAAGCCCCGCGCTGGTGTAGTGTCGATCTAAGGGATGGCAATCAAGCATTGATTGATCCGATGAATGTTGATGAGAAGATGCGTTTGTGGGATTTGCTGTTAGAAATCGGTTTTGCTGAGATTGAGGTTGGTTTTCCGGCCGCATCTCAAGCCGATTTTGACTTCATACGCCGTATCATAGATGAAGATAGAATTCCTGATGGGGTCAGTATTCAAGTGCTGTGCCCCGCAAGGGAAGAACTCATTACGCGTTCAGTGGAAGCCCTCCACGGTGCGCCCAGTGTAATTTTTCACCTCTATAATTCCACCTCGGAGTTACAGCGACGTGTGGTTTTTAATCTAGATAGGCAAGGGGTGATCGATCTTGCGGTACAGGCTACAGAGCTCGTGCGTAAAGGGCTCGCGAGCTTGGACTCGCAGATAACCTTCGAATACTCGCCGGAATCTTTTACCGGCACCGAGCTCGATTTTGCAGTGGATATTTGTGCCGCGGTGGCAGATACCTGGGGTGCCACAGCCGCAGCGCCGATGATTATTAATTTACCGTCTACGGTAGAAATGGCCACGCCAAATGTCTATGCAGACCAGGTAGAGTGGTTTTCGCGCAATTTTCCCGACCGCGACAGAGCTGTGATTAGCCTACATACACACAATGATCGTGGTACAGGGGTTGCTGCAACTGAGCTGGCTTTGATGGCTGGGGCACAGCGAGTGGAAGGTACTTTGTTTGGAAACGGTGAACGGACCGGCAATTGCGATATTGTCACCGTAGCGATGAACTTGTTTAGCCAAGGGGTTGATCCGACTCTAGATTTTCGCGGTATGCCGAAAATTCGTGAAGTGGTACAAGCGGTTAACAAGCTTGCCATACCCGAAAGGCATCCCTATTCAGGTGAATTGGTATTCACTGCTTTCTCAGGCTCTCACCAGGATGCGATCCGTAAGGGTATGGCACAAGTAGATCCTGACCAATGGGAGGTACCTTATCTGCCGATAGATCCGGCAGACGTAGGCAGTTCGTATAAAGAAACCGTGCGCGTAAATAGCCAATCTGGCAAGGGCGGCATTAGTTTTTTGTTGGAAGAGCATTATGGTGTTACGTTGCCGCGTGAAATACTGGTTGAGTTCAGCAGGGTGATACAAGGCCTTACTGAAGAGCTCAAACGCGAAGTCAAACCCGATGAGATATTTGCAAAGCTCATCGCCACTTATTCGGTAGAAAGGGGACCCTACCGCTTGATTGACTATGACCTGCTCAGTGGCAAGAACCAAGACCAACGCTGTGTTGCTCAAGTTGAAATTTCCGACAGCATCGTGACGATAACTGGAGAGGGATCAGGGCCGATAGAAGCCTTTGTCAACGCGTTGGTTGAAACGCTGAATGAGCCAGTGTCAGTTGTCGACTATCATGAGCATTCACTCGATACGGGCACCAATGCCCAGGCTATTTGTATTCTAGCTGTGGAGAACAATGACAGTGCCACACGTTGTTATGGAATTGGTATCAGTCGCAATACCACCACTTCTAGTTTGGTGGCGATCATCTCCGCCCTCAATCGCCGCTGGGCAGCCGCTTAGATATTCTAGGTGTCGTCGTCTTCGTCGTCGGCATCTAGCTCGTCGTCAGGATCTGGCCTGGGAGGTTCTAGGCGACGAATTTTCAAGTTACGTACCATGTTGTCTTTGAGTTGGATGGTTTCTATTTGATAGTCTTCTATTTGCAAACACAGATTGGCTTCGGGAATCATTTCGAGATGTTCTAGCACCAAACCGTTGAGCGTCTTAGGTCCTTGGGTTGGAAGATCCCAATGCAGGCTACGATTAATTTCGCGCAACACAGCCATGCCCTCGATGAGATAACTGCCATCTTGCTGTACTGATATCTCAGGCATATTCGACGCATAATCACTGGTAAATTCCCCAACGATTTCTTCGAGAATATCTTCCAAAGTGACCAAACCCTGGACGTCACCGTACTCGTCTACAACCAAAGCAATACGCTGCTTTTCTTTTTGGAAGTTTAGCAGCTGAGTATGTAGCGGCGTGGCCTCTGGTACATAGTAGGGCTCCCGAGTGAGTTGCATGAGATCAGCCTTGTTAAAGTGCTCAGCAAGGACAAAACGAGCGAGCCGTCTCAAATGCAATATACCGACGACGTTATTGATATTTTCTTTATATATTGGTAGTAAAGTGTGCTGGCTAGAAGATGTTGCGCTTAAGATGTCGGCTATGTCCGAATCTATGTCTAGGGCAATGATGTCGCTACGCGGCACCATGATGTCGTTAACCGAAACCGACTCTAAGTCGAGCAAGCGAACCATCATGCTTTGCCGTTCTCCAACCGCAACAGCACCTTCGTTAACAACAGTTTTCAGCTCTTCGGTGGACAGGTTGTCGTCGTCCTGTGTTTTGATGGGTATGAATGGTTTGACCAATGCGTTTGCTATCCAGTTAACAAACACAACAATGGGATAGAGCAGTTTGAGCAATGGCTGCAGAACAAATACAGACCTAAAAGCCCAGCTTTCTGGTCGTTGGGCGGCAATAGTTTTGGGTGCTACTTCTGCGAAAATCAAAAATACGAAAGTAATGACCCAAGGAGCTAGCAGCACCCCAGTGTCGCCTAAGAGTCGCATACCCACCACTGTCGCTAATGTCGCCGCTGTGAAATTCACCAAGTTGTTGCCGACCAATATGACACCCAGCAGTCGGTCTGTGCGCCGTAGTAATCTACTTGCTTTGCGAGCACCGCGATGTTTCTTTTTAACAAGATGGCGAAGACGATACCGATTGAGCGACATCATTGCTGTTTCGGTGCCAGAAAAATAAGCAGACAGTACAACGAGAATAGCCGTGCTGGTCAGCAGTACCCATACGGGTATGTCGGATAAGGTCATCGCTGTATCAGGTACTCAAGTACAAATTTGCTGCCCACATAGCCCAATACCAGTAACGCAAAAGCGACCAAAGACCACCGTACAGCGGTGAGTCCCCGCCAGCCGAATAAGTATCGTCCTGCAATGAAGGAAGCGTAGGCAATCCAAGAAAGTGAAGTCAGGACGGTGTGATGGACAACACGTTGGGCAAACATGTTATCGAGAAATAAAAAGCCAGAGAGAATTGAAACAGTGAGTAGTATTAAACCAATCCATATCATCGCCAGGAGCAGACGTTCCATGGTCTCTAGTGGCGGCAACATGTGGTGATGAGATTTGTTTGGTGTTCGCAGTTGGCGCTCTTGCACCGCCAAGAAAATCGACTGGCAGGCAGCCATCATAAGGGTACTGTATGCGGCCAGCGAAATAAGTATGTGTGCAGTCAAGGGCGTGGATATATTTGTCAGGGGTTCTGCACCCGGCTCAAGTAACAATGAGAGTAGCAAAAACACAACGCTGATCGGGAATAACAACAAATACAGGTTAGCAATCGGGAGTCGCGTGTTGGTAATAGCAACCACCACAACCATGACAAAGGCAACGACGTTTGCTGTGGCTATCAAGTTGAGGTTGATGCCAACGGGGCTTTGGATTTGACCGGCAAGCGCAATCGCGTGCAGCACAATACTTAGCATCACTACCAATGGAAAAATTGGGCTGTTTGGCCTGAGAATTTGTTGACTGCTGCGATGGCGCCAAACGATGCTAAAGCCAATGCAATAGCTTGTCATAGCAGCCAAAGATATGTATGCCATCATGGCTGTTGGATCATGGCTGTTGGATCATGGCTTTTTGGTCACAGCCCTTTGCTGTTGTGGGCACTGTACATGGGCATCAGGTGGTAATTTGAGTTTCACTATGAAGGCGCATATTGGCACATCAATGTTTAGCCGTGAAGGGCTTTCGAGGCTTGGAAACGGTATAGTGGCGGCTGTGTAACGCTAAGTATGAAGTGAATGTTTGAGAATTTATCAGATCGTTTGACCCAAACCCTACGCTCTATATCTGGGCGTGCGCATCTTTCAGAAGAAAATGTAAGCGCAGCCTTGCGAGATGTCCGCATGGCGTTGTTAGAGGCAGATGTTGCGCTGCCGGTGGTGAAATCATTCATTGAGCAAGTCAAAGCTAAGGCGTTGGGCCAAGTGATCTCCAATGCGCTTAACCCCGGCGAGCAGTTTGTAAAGATTGTACATGATGAACTAGTAAATATTATGGGTGATGGCAGTGAGGGGCTTAACCTCGCAACCGCGCCTCCGGCTGTCATCTTGATGGCCGGCCTCCAAGGTGCGGGTAAGACCACAACCGTAGCTAAGTTGGCCAGATATTTAAAAGAGCGCGATAAGCGCAAGGTCGCAGTGGTCAGTGTTGATGTTTATCGACCTGCGGCCATCGCTCAGCTAGAAACTCTAGCACGAGAGGTGGGCGCTCAGTTTGTCCAATCCAGTACTGACGAAAAGCCCTTGGTCATTGCAGCGCGGGCAATCGAAGAGGCGAAAAAGCAATTTGCCGATGTTTTGATTGTCGATACCGCCGGTCGACTGGCCATTGATGACAACATGATGGATGAAATACGGGCCTTGCATGCGACCCTAAATCCCATTGAAACATTGTTCGTTGTCGATGCTATGACCGGACAGGATGCGGCCAATACTGCACAGGCCTTTAATAACGCGTTGCCGTTAACTGGGGTAGTACTCGCCAAAGTTGATGGCGATGCCCGGGGCGGTGCGGCGTTAAGTGTCCGCTCTATTACCGGCAAGCCCATCAAATTTTTAGGCATGGGTGAGAAGACTGATGCGTTGGAAGTTTTTCATCCCGATCGCTTGGCTTCGCGTATTCTCGGCATGGGCGATGTGCTGTCGTTGATTGAAGAAGCTGAGCGTAAGGTCGACAAGGTAAAGGCCCAGAAACTCGCAAAGAAAATTCAGCGTGGCAAAAAATTTGATCTTGAAGACTTTCGCGATCAGTTAGACCAAATGGCAAGTATGGGTGGCGTGACCAGTATGTTGGATAAACTGCCGGGAATGAGCCAACTGCCTGCAGCCGCTCAATCTCAGCTGGATGATGGCATGTTCAAGCGCATGGGCGTGATAATAGATTCGATGACGCCCAAGGAACGAAAATTCCCAGATGTTCTAAACGGCTCGCGTAAGCAACGTATTGCGAAGGGTAGTGGTACCCAAGTGCCTGATGTGAATCGCTTGTTGAAGCAACATAAACAGATGCAGAAGATGATGAAAAAGGTGACTAAAAAAGGCGGTATGCAAAAAATGATGCGCGGCTTACAAGGGATGAAAGTACAGCCCGGTATGCCGAGAAGATAGTTAGTTCTTGTCCAGAATGCCATTTCTGGACAGAAGGTAGTTAGCGTAAACGCTGCCAGGCTTGGCTTAGTAGCACCACTGCACAAACTTCTGCAACCAAGGGTGCGACATGAAACTCTAGAATGTGCCCTGGTTCATACATGCAGGCAAGTTGCATGCCGATGGCTGGAATGAGTCCAGCAGCCATCCCCGCACTGATCGCCGCTCGTGTCGCGTATAACGGATAACGCCGTTGTTGTAGCCACAGTGCCACCACGACTGTGGGCATGAAGTAAATATAGGCTTCCACTGTGCAGTGTTCGCGCTTACCCAACATAGAAGCTTCTGCCCAGGGGAATATGAAGCCTAACATTATGGTGGCCACCCACAGTGCGCACATGGCCCATGCCCATCGTGTAATAGTGCGGCTTCGTATCCCAGGTATTGACTGGGCAAACCCAGACAGGGTGAAGCAAGCGACTGATGTAACGCCAAAAAACATCTCTAGTGTAAATTGCGGGTGATTGAGCAATTGATCGACCGCTCCTGGGCGTATGGGTCCCAGCGCAAGCATGGCGACGGTGACAATGGTTACAGCCATCGCGATCCATATGACGCTCAATGCCGCAAAGCCTATGCGTTGCGGTGAAGGCTCTAGATCGGCAACCAGCTCTCGAATCAACTGACTCTGAGAATTATTCAGCTTGCCATCGCTTGGTCTATCGTCGGTCTGTTTATCCTTGGTCTGATTATCTTTAGTCATGGTGAATCAGCTTCCCACAACAATCGGAGCTGTCTTATTCCCCTGTGTACGCGAACTTTTACGACGTTCTCGGAAACACCGAGTTGTGAGGCACATTCTCGGGTGCTTAGTCCATGTATTTTAGTCAGGATGAGTGGCTCGCGTAATGTGTTAGAGAGACCTTTAAGCAATCGACTACCGTCAATGTAAAGATTCCAATCGACGTTTTGGGCCTCAATTTCATCGCTGATTGGAACAACACTTGTCCCTTCTTTGGGTGAGAGTTTGGGTGAGGATTTACGCAGAAGGTCGATGGTGCGATGCCTAATGATGGCGAACATCCATGGCCGAAAGGGTCTTTGCGAATCGTAAGTATGACGGCCTTGATGTATGGCCAGAAGGCTTTCTTGAACGCAGTCATCGATGTGTTCGAACTGTCCAAAGCAGACCAACAGGTAGGACTTTATGGCAGGGGTGATCTCGGTCAGTAAAGCCTCATAAGCAGTACCATCACCTTTTTGTGCAGAGGCTAGCCAGCTCGACCAGCGTTGTTCGTCAGCAGTATGATTGTTCACATGACCAAAAGCTCCTGCCGTAGCCTGCCTTTCATCTCGGGTTAAAAGGCAGGCTCCGACAGGATTGTCCAAACCTACTAGTAAATACGTCTGACAACAACTCTAGCTACTGGGTTCCGCCAGTCGTAAACAAGGGGTCCAAGTACTTCACCGTCTACTGCTGGAGGCAGTTGGTGGAATCCATTGCCAATGTGTACATAGCCTTCATCTCCCACATTAGGACCAGGTGAATGACCTTCGCCGCCACATCTAGGGCCTGGAATGTTGAGACAGTTTTGGTCATTTAACTCAGTGCCCGCGTCGTAGGCACGAGCAATACGAGAAACTGAGCCTCGGTTTGGCAATCGCATTCGCATCACACTCATGAAAGCGTCATTGGTAGGAATAAGCATGGCAGCCACGCTCAGAAAGCGATGCTGACGGCTGCTGCTGATAGTGATTGAGGCAGATTGTCCCGGTCCCAGCAATCCAGGAATGGTCTCAATGGCACCCACTACGCCGCCCTGGGCGGCTAGCTCCTGGGATAACATGGTAGTGTCACCATCTTCAGCTAATATTTCTAGTCCTAAACTGGCAGGTTCACCGCCTTGGAACAAGCGTACGCTGCGTTTATGGGTGGTGACAAGCTGTGGCGTAAATGTTTGTCCTCGGGTGAGGTTGGTAATGGTGACTTCATATTGTCGAGTGTTTTGTTTCGAATTTTGTTTCGTGTTGTCCGCGTAAGTTGGTGACGCCACAATAAATGCCGCGGTTACTGCGAGTAACCGAAAGGTATTTATCCCCATGTATATCTCCAGTTCTGGTTATTAGTACTGACATATACGGGTGCGAGTGGACAAAGGTTACATTGGGCGCAAAAGCGGACAACTCATGTGTTTCATACAACCGAGGGCGATTTCATTTACATAGTATATTTTAAGAATTAGTGTGTTACCTTTCGACACAGAATACACAAGTGTCAAAAAATAAAATGGAGCGGCAAAGAGTTGCGTGAACCATGAGGCTTGGTTAGTACATCTTTAAAGATGCGGTTTGCCATGGGTGGAGCTGCCGAAGGCGCGGTCATATGGGCATTTAGCGGCTTTAACTTTATTATTTACACGGTCATTTTTGGTATGCCCGGCACACTGGTGGGCCTGGCGGTATTTCTATCTCTAGTTCTCGATGCTATTTCGGA
>QIGT01000168.1 GCA_003230835.1 Gammaproteobacteria bacterium | reverse complement strand
CAATATTGTGCCCTGGGGGATTCTTATTGGTGGTGAAGAGTTGCATAACAACCACCATACTTATGCAAATTCTGCCAAACTATCTGTGAAGTTTTGGGAGTTTGATATTGGCTGGCTTTGGATACGCTTATTTCAAGTTTGCGGCTTAGCAACACCACTGGTCACAGGTCCTGTGGTTTCACGTCAAGAGAAGATATCCGACCTTAATGCAGATACAGCAGCAGCATTGGTTAACGACCGCTTTAACGTGATGGCGAGGTATGCAGATTGCGTTATTGCACCCACAATCAAGTTCCATAAAGCGCAACTTGCAGGGACCCGCCGCCGTCCATTGCGTGGGGCCAAGCGCTTGCTGAGCCGCCAAGAACTATTGTTGGATGATGTTGGCCGCAACCAACTTCAGGCGCTTATTGAAGTGCATGAGTTTCGCACCGTGTATGAACTTCGGCTCAAGCTGCAATCAATTTGGGAGCGGCGTACAGGTAGTATGGACGATCTTGCTGATGCGTTGAGGCAGTGGTGTAGTGACGCTGAAGCTACCGGTTCACAAGCACTTACCGACTTTGTTGGCGAGTTAAAATCGTACATGCTGCCGCAAACAGTGTAAATCAGGTGCGCCTAACCAGTGGTCATGCTCTACGATGTTATTGAGATATTTACAATAGCGTAGTGTATTGCACCGTAGATTTCGGTTTTCCAATTGATCTTTTGTATGAAGATTCTTAGCCTGTTAATCGTGCGTGATTTCGTTATTTTCATCGGGAGACTGCGCGCCACTTTAAGTGGCGCAATAGTATAAATGCGACATAATAACGTATTTATATGGCGCGATTACGATAATTGCGCCATAATAGGA
Organism: Gammaproteobacteria bacterium; assembly: GCA_003230835.1. Classification (GTDB taxonomy): domain Bacteria; phylum Pseudomonadota; class Gammaproteobacteria; order Pseudomonadales; family Azotimanducaceae; genus UBA4421. The sequence goes on along the minus strand of QIGT01000168.1, from coordinate 7,356 downwards.
AGAATATGCCTAAACGAATCCCACAAAACGAGCTCGATGCTGTGCGAGAAGTCGTGGCCCATTTTTCAGAAGGTGCCGCTATTGAGGAAATCAGTTGTGCGCTGGTGAGTAACATGCCGCGCCGTACTTTGCAGCGTCGGCTGGCGTTGCTGGTCGAACAGAAACGCCTCACTGTAGAGGGTCGTGGCCGGAGTAGTCGCTATCGTTTGCCCGTTATCATCGGTGCGGTGCGCGTCGTTTTGGACGCAGTAAAATCGGAAGCACGTGGTGAAGTCTACGTACCGGTCTCACCCGAGGCGGAGGCTATCAAGCAAGCAGTTCGTGAGGCAATTCAGAACCGAAATCCAGTAGGGTATAACCGAGCTTTTCTTGACGGATACAGACCCAACGATACCTTCTATCTTCCAGAGGAAACACGACAGCATCTTTTCGAGATGGGACGCTCGACGGATGGCTATCGCCCGGCGGGAACTTATGTGCGGCAGATATTCAACCGTCTTTTAATTGACCTGTCCTGGAATTCCAGCCGATTGGAAGGCAACACTTATTCACTACTTGAAACCGACCGCCTGCTGAATTTGGGAGAGACCGCTGAAGGTAAGAATGCCTTTGAAGCGCAGGAAATTTTGAACCACAAGGCCGCCATCGAGATGTTAGTCGAGCAGGTAGCTGAAATTGGTTTCAATCGTTACACCATCCTCAATCTACATGCTTTGTTATCAGATAACCTGCTGGCTGACCCACAGGCCTGCGGGCGCTTGCGCACTATTGCCGTGGGGATTAGTGGGACAGTCTACCATCCGTTAGAAGTGCCGCAACTGATTGATGAATGCTTCCAGCAAATACTCGATACTGCCGCGGCAATTACTAATCCGTTCGAGCAAGCCTTTTTCGCAATGGTGCATTTACCCTATTTGCAACCGTTTGAGGATGTGAATAAGCGTGTTTCACGCCTTGCCATGAATCTGCCGTTTATCCGCGAAAACTTGAGTCCCTTGTCGTTTGTGGATGTGCCAGAGCGAGCTTACATAGAAGGAATGCTGGGCGTGTACGAACTTAATCGAATTGAGTTACTTCGCGATGTATTTATCTGGGCTTATGAGCGCTCGTGTAAGCGTTATTCAGCCGTGCAGCAGTCACTGGGAGAACCAGATCCATTCCGGTTACGCTATCGAGCATTGGTGGCTGAGATGATTATTGAGATTGTTCGTGGTGGCATGGATAAGAAAACCGCAGCAGCCTTTATTCAGCAGCGGGCTACGCAAAACGTGCCGCAAGAGGATCTCGCGCGCTTTGTCGAGATAATTGAAACGGAAGCAATGAGTCTGCATGAGGGAAACATCGCACGTTACCGTTTGCGTCTATCGCAGTACCAGATGTGGAAGAAAATGTGGCGTTAGTTAAGTATTGTGGAACCCAGGTTGAAGGGCGCCTCATGCGGCTGATAAGGGTGTTGACGTAAAGTTGGTACTGGAACAGGGTATGAAAGCAAAGGTCCAGGAATTTGTGGGCGCAGGTGTGGAAATTTATCAAAAGGTAAAATAATCATGATTAACCAGCAAAAGCAGTGGGTAGTTTATCTTTCTGGTGAGATTCATAGTGACTGGCGAGAACGTATCCAGAATGGCGCACAAGAGGCAGATTTGAATGTGTCATTTGTCGCGCCGGTGACTGATCATGCCAAAAGTGATGATTGTGGCGTGACGATTCTTGGCGCAGAAGAAAACAGTTTTTGGCATGACCAAAAAGGCGCGCGCATGAATGCCATTCGTACCCGCGCTTTGATCGAGCACGCGGATATTGTGGTGGTGCGCTTTGGTGATAAATATCGTCAATGGAACGCTGCCTTTGATGCAGGGTTTGCGGCGGCACTGGGTAAGTCAATCATCACTCTGCACGATTCTGAAATAAACCACGCACTCAAGGAGGTGGATGCTGCAGCCAATGCCGTGTGTCGGACACCGGAGCAGGTGGTGGAAATTTTTCAGTATGTCATCACTTGTAGGTGAAACTCATGACAACCAGATACACGGGCAAAACCAGGCCTGGGCAATTGACCTACTGCGTGAACATCAGCGTTCAGCGGAAGTGGCTTTCTGACAGTTGACTGGGTCTACTTGAAAAATTACTGGGTGATGAGTTTTTGGCAAGAGACAGTGATTCGAGTTGCAACAGATCAGATTGTGGTGGTTGGGTTACGGATTTTTGGCTGTTGGCAATAAATTAGAGTTGGCCGCTGCACAGCGGGCACAGCGATAGGTCGATTTCGAAGGTCTTTTTCAGACGTATCGATATTTTTGCTACAGTTTTGGTTTTGGGAATGATCGTTTTTCCATGCATTTACCCTTGCGCGAACATATTCAGCTATATCAAAAAGCCGCCGCTTATTTATCGCGTCCTCTCGCCCCTGAACGGCCTCGGCCACCAGCAGACCTTCAAATCAGTCGCCAATGCCTTGATCTAGCAGCGCCTCAATGCTCTTGTTTGCGAGAACCAGGTAATATTCAAGTGCTCGCTCATGGGCATCCAGGTGCTTTGCACGATATCCGGAAATCACTTTTGTGGGGATATCGAGCTGCATCAATTGGTCGGTTGAACGCTGATACCTTGGCCATTCAGGGCTGTTGGGACATGATGGCGTACCTGCTTTAATAAAACTCACCCAACAGGCATGCATCACGTCTGTCATCCGACGATCTTCATCGTTGACCAAGAATGATCCAAGAATCGGCGGTAGCAGTTCATCCCAACTGTCAAATACGTGAGGTAACTCGTAGCCGTGAGCTGCCCCTGGCACATCGCCACGCTCACTCGATAGCACGTAAGAAAACAAGTAAAGATAAGTAGGCGCTCCCCCTTCAAGTTGATGAGCTACCCATCTAGCAGGTGCTCCCGAATGAAGGTCTGTATAAATTGTATGAGCTAGAGATTCGTCATTCTCGTATTTTTCAGCAGAATAGGTCGCGAGGACATCTTGTTGCGTGGTTGCAATGACATGTTGCGGAGAATATCGTAATGAAGAGCCGTCATAATCGTTCCAGCCAATCAACAACGGAATGTCCAGAACGGTTCCATTGGCGATAGCTTGAGTTGCACCCAGCTTCCACGTACGGCCATCAATGCCATATGGACCTGTAATCGGAAACTTATACCAAGGTACCTCACGCAACTCACTAGCTGTCGCATCACACCCATTCAGCCCTGCTTTTGAAGCGAGCATGCATCCAAGCTTTTCGTTTTGCGCAAGTGAAACCGGCTCCCACCAGCCGTTTCCCGATTGAACAACAGCTTTATGAAACAAACCGCGGGCATCGTGCGTAGATAGCATCTGCAAAATACCCGCACCGCCGTTACTACTACCCACCAGGGTGACATCATCCGGATTGCCGCCAAAGGCAGAAATATTCTTTTGCACCCATCGTAATGCTGCGAGTTGGTCTAGTTCTGTATACCGGACCAATGGGGCTGTGGAATCGGACTCTTTGGTGATCGCTGGGTGAGCAAAATTTCCCATGGTGTGAAGGCGGAAGTTGATCGACACCATCACTATCCCATCTTGTGCAAATGCCGTTCCATCGTAGGCAGGATAGGAACTACCCAGTGCATTTCCATGAAGAAACACCATAACTGGCTTCAAAACGTCCGCATTTTTGGGTGCCCAAATATTTAGGCTAAGGCAATCTTCGCTACTGTCTTGATTGGGAGGGACATCTAAAAAGACCGTCCAGCCTTCTCCAGAAAATATGTGGCCCTCCTCACGTCGATCATTGTCAAACTGCGGGCACCATGGACCGTAGTCATCTGCTTCAAACAACTCTTCCCAAGGCTCAAGCGGAACGGGCGGGCGCCATCGATTTTCTCCAGCGGTAGTTTCCGCATACGGGATTCCTAAGAATCGTTGAACGCCATCTATTTCCACGCCGCTGATCGCGCCTGCAGGAGCTTCTAGCATGACATCAATATGCTTTTCGCAACCGAATCCGGATAGGACAAGTGCGACTATCAAAAACCGCCGTATGGAAAACATGTCAACTCCCCAGTGACTCTAGAAGGCTAACGATATCCCCATGACCAACGCGCTCTGCTTCACTCAGAGGTGACTTGGTACCCAGCGGTAAGTGTGTAACTGAAAATGTTGTGACCGATTTGTGAACCTCTGCACCAGCCTCGACGAGTCTCTTGACCATATCAAGATGCCCAAACCTTGCGGCATTGATAAGGGGTGTTTCATCTAAGAAAACATGGGCATTGACATCACTGCCATGTCTAATGAGAAAATCCGCAATTTCTCGATGATCGTATTTGGCCGCCATGATGAGAGGGCTGCCAGCGGTTAACACTGCGGAATTGACATTAGCCTCGCTCTCCACCAACAATTTTACTAAGTCAAAGTGCCCCTGTTTGGAAGCAAGTATGAGTGGCGTTCCAATACCTGGTTTTGCATATTCAATGGGTGCTCCAGATGATAAAAGACGCCTGGTCAGAGTGGAGTCACCGTTTTGGATTGCATGTAACAAGTTTTGGCCTAACTCTTCCTTTGGCATCTTCTCTAACAAGGACGAGTGCGCACTGGCATTTAGCTGCTTCGGTGGGTTTGGCGGTAGCAAGCTTTGTGCCACAATGCTTGCAAGGACGATCACGGACGCGACTGTTGCCAATCCCGCAATACGCATCTCCCTGGTTTTAGCTGGGTTGGCCAACGCTTTAATGCGTTGTTTAACCTGCGCTTTCGAACTTAGCCAACCTATAGATGAGTGGCTGTTCGATACAGCAGCTTTGAGCAACGCGTTACCATAAACACTTCGCTGGTGAGGCATTGACCGCAGAACCTTCTCATCACATGACAGTTCTTGATCCATACGAAAATAGTGCATAGCCCAATGCACCAACGGGTGAAACCAGAAGAGACAGCAAACTGTATAGGCTGCTAGATTCGCAACTGCATCGTTACGTCGAAGGTGTACCAATTCATGATTCAAAATCAACTGCCGAACCTCAGCGGAATACAGTTTTTCGAACGATTCGGGTAAAACAATGCGTTTGTTTAGAATGCCACACGCGATTGGGGCTGTGAGGTTCGCACTAATCAGGATAGGCACATTTTCGACACACCCAACGCGAATCGTCTCTCCGATCCGGGAACTAAAACTACGCTGTAGGATGTAAGCAAGTGAGGCAGAAATTAAAAACCCAATAATCCAACAAACGAACAGCACTGTTAGGCTTTCAGATGCGGCGTCTATTGCCGGCGGGTTGAATTCTCCTGACCCTAGGGAACCCGTAGTCAGAATTCTTGGTCCAGCGGGTCGGGGAGCAAAACCGGCCACACAGCAAACCAGACCAGGAATAATCCACAGAGCATAGGCCGGACCTGATCCGAACAAGCGCATTGTTAGAGGTCTGATCACCAGTACTAACGCTATGGCTAATGTAAGCAGCCAAGTACCGATCAAAAGGAGTTGCAGCCATGTCGTCATGGGAGCTTATCCAATAGCTCACGTAGCTCTTTTATATCTTTTTTCGACAAGCCCTTAGCTTGAGAAAAGTGACTTACTAACGGTGCTATTCGACCGTCAAAGAACCTTTCGACAAGCCGCTCGCTTTCGGTACCGACATAGTCATCCCGACTCAGTTTGGCTTCGTAGATAAATCGACGACCCTCGGGCTTTGCTGTAATCGCTTGTTTCTTTAGTAAGCGACCAAGCAGGGTTTTAACAGTCGCAAAGCTCCATTCGTTTTTAGACGATAAAACCTTTGCGACCTGATCCGCTGTCATTGGGCCATATGCCCATAACGTTTCTATGACAATGCGTTCTGCATCGCTTATGTTTACGTATGTAGTCATAACGTATGATTACATGTGTAATCGAATCAAGTCAAGAGACCTCTATAGAAAGCTTGAATGGCTGGTTACTATCTTGGCGCAGTGTTGCGAGCAACCTGGGCGAGATTGGCAACGCTGCGCTGATAAGCAAAAAGCGCGGTCTGAGTTTCCTGAAGAGCCGGCAGTGCAAAAGCAGCGAGTTGCTCCCCGGTCGGGAATCCGTTCAGCAATGGACCAAACACTCCACAGTTCATGCCAGGTTGCAAAGATGGGTTCTGGCCAGCTTGAATGGCTTGCGCGGCACAATTTAATGCCAGATCATAGTCAATGTGAATGCGCTTGAGCATACCCCACTTGATGGCGGGTACTGCAACCTGCTGGTACAGGAAAGAAACAATCCCCTTGACGATACCGCAAGCGGCACCGCCGAAGATGTCGGCGAGTGAGCAGATCGCCCCCCCGGCTTCCTTGGCGATAGCATCTACCGCATTCGCGCTGCCGAGTCCAAGGTCGAGGATTTTTGAGCCGCTCTCGTCAATTAGCCAATGGCCGTAAAACCGGGTTGTTTCCAGACCGATAGCGGTGGCAATAGCCGCACTCTGATAAGACAGGCTGTCACTGTACTGATTGAACCTGGATAGATCGAAGGATGCTGCTGTACCGTTAGCCAGTGCTGACGACAATGCGTTGGTTTCTGCCGTCAACCGTTCAAGAGCAGTTGGATGGAGCATGCGCTTGGTGAATTCTGCAAGAGCGATACTCTTCACGTCATCAGGCATGGCCGTATCGACTGCCCATTCCATCGCCTGCTGAACGTTTACCTGGGGCATGAATGTATCAGCGGAGCGTGTTCGGGGCGCTTTACGGACAGATGTGCCACTCGTTGTGCCTTTTTTGGCGCGTACCACCCGTTGCTCACTTCGACCCACACTGAAGGCTCGTTGAAGTGGAACCCCCTTCTGAAGGTTGGTTTTGATTCCCGGGGGAGGGCTAAAGGTACTGCCCTTCATTTCAGCGAGCATGGGGTTCAACATGTCGATCATTGCCTGATTAACCATCGGTTGCACTGTCTGGTTGATGATCTGCGAGATACTCGTTTGCATGGCGTTGTATGTGGACGCGGCGGCTTGCTTTAGCGCAGAACGATGTGTTGCCAGCAACGGCAGGGCACAATTTGCCACCGGGTCCTGTTGCGCTAGCAGTGACATGGCTTCATCGGCACGATCGATCAGTGCGGAAATCTGTTGCGGTGTGACTTCCGTGGGAGGTGTTCCTGCCAAAACGGAGATTGACGCATCGAGTAGAGGTCCGGATAAATTTGCCGCTTTGGCATACAGATCAACCATGATTGTCTCGGTAAACCCAGCCGGATTGTTGGCTATGTTGGAAGCGACATTTCCGAAGCTGATGTCGACATCGCTGAGACAGGCGACAAACTCTTCAATCTTCATATTGCGCAACGCCAGCAGCACCTGTTGCTCTCCCGGCAGCACAGCGAGAAAGGGGCTGTTTTGCAAATCTGCAATCGCAGC
>QIGT01000294.1 GCA_003230835.1 Gammaproteobacteria bacterium | reverse complement strand
GTGTCTGCTGCAAACCCTAAGGTTGCCGACTACCCGTTTACCACCTTGGTGCCGAGCCTAGGGGTTGTTCGAGTGGGTACAGATTCGAGCTTTGTTATGGCCGACATTCCAGGTCTGATCGTGGGAGCGGCTGATGGTGCAGGCTTGGGCGCACGATTCTTACGCCACTTAGCCCGCAATAGAGTACTCCTGCACCTGGTCGATGTTGCCCCAGAAGATGGCAGCGATGTGTTGGCTAACGCAACCGCGATTGAAGCAGAGTTACAACAGTACAGTAGCGCGTTGATGGAGCGCCCAATATGGATTGTCCTGAGCAAGGTTGATCAGCTGGAGGAAGCTGATGTCGAAGCACTGGCGCAGTCTTTTCAGCGCGCCTTTCCTGCGCGCCCGGTGCATAAAGTTTCCGCCTTGGGCGACATTGGCTTAGACACACTTACCCGGCAGCTGATGATGTTTCTAACAGAACAAAGGCTCCGCGAGGCTGAAGACGAGAGCTTTGCTGAATATTGCGAAGATTTAGAAGCGCGCATCAGTGTTGATGTGATGGCTCACTCGGAACGTATGCGAGCACTGAAGCGCAGCGAGAAGGAAGAAAAAGACAGCGACGACGATCATAACGACGACGATCATGACAACGAGAATGTTGTTGTGGAGTATGTGCGTGAGTAATCGAAAAATACTGCGCCAAGCGAAAAGAATAGTGGTCAAGGTGGGCAGCGCCTTACTCACCGATCCAAAGGCTGGTTTGGCGACTGAAAAAATAGCCGATTACTGCGCGCAGATAAATGCCAGTTTGCAACGCGATAAGCAGATTGTCCTGGTCTCCTCTGGAGCGGTGGCTGAAGGTTGTGCAAGGCTGGGTTGGCAGACGCGACCAAATACGGTGCATGAGTTGCAAGCTGCCGCTGCGGTGGGGCAGATGGGCTTGGTGCAGGCTTATGAAAGTGCCTTGGCTGTGCATAAGACACAAACCGCCATGGTCATGTTGACCCATGATGACTTAGCCGATCGCGAGCGTTATCTCAATGCTCGTGCGACCTTAAATCAACTCTTGAACCTCGGCGTAGTGCCGGTCATTAATGAGAACGACACGGTGGCTACCGACGAAATACGTTTTGGTGACAACGATACGCTGGCTGCTTTGGTGACGAATCTAATAGAGGCAGATCTACTCATCATTTTGACCGATGTCGAAGGGCTAATGGATAAAGATCCGCGCGAACACAGTTCCGCGCAACGAATTGCCTGGGCTAGTGCCCAGGATCCCGCGCTCGACGGTATGCCAGGGGTTAATAGCGGAGCCTTGGGGCGGGGGGGGATGCGCAGCAAATTGAGTGCTGGGCGTCTTGCAGCTCGCTCTGGTGCGCATACGATCATTGCCAGTGGACACGAGCCCCAAGTATTGATTCGAATTCTCGAAGGTGCCGATATAGGCACTCTACTCACCGCTGAATTGACCCCGTTGAATGCTCGCAAGCGTTGGATCGCGGGTCAGTTGAAGCCAAAGGGTGATTTAGTGGTCGACACTGGGGCAGCTACGGCCATCCAACAGCGTGGGGTGAGTTTACTAGCTGTCGGCGTGGTGAGTGCTAGTGGCAATTTTAGCCGCGGCGACGTGGTGCGTATCACCGATCAAAATGGCCGCGCTATCGCCCAGGGCTTAAGTAACTATACCCAGGTAGACGTGACCAAGTTATTGGGTGTTCGATCTGAACACTTTGCCGAGCACATTGAATATGTCGGTGAACCAGAATTGGTTCACCGAGACAATTTGGTGGTTCTGTAGCCTAGTCGGAAAGCTAACCTGCAGACAGTGCTTTAACTTTCTTGCTTAAGCGAGACTTATGCCGTGCGCCTTTATTTTTGTGCATGATCCCTTTGCTGACCATTTTGTCAATCAAAGGCAAAGCTTCTGCCAATGCGGTATCAGCAATGGTAGTGTCGCTGGCTGCAATGGCCGCATCAACTCGCTTAATGTAAGTGCGAACCATTGAGCGTTGAGATGCATTTTTAATACGGCGCTTTTCTGCTTGTTTGGCACGCTTACGTGCTTGTGAACTGTTAGCCAAGAAGTACTCCACTAGGGGGCGAATTTTGAGGGCGGCAAATATGCCGTTCGTGTAGAGAGATGTCAACCGAAGACGTAAAGAACAATATTGCTCGGCAAGGCAGTGTAGTGGCAGGAATGACACTCTTGTCGAGAATTAGCGGCCTGATCCGCGATGTAGTCTTCTCCTATTTGTTTGGTGCGTCGGCCTATGCAGACATGTTTTTTGTCGCCTTTCGGGTCCCTAACTTCTTTCGACGTTTGTTTGCTGAGGGGGCTTTTAATCAAGCCTTTGTGCCTGTGCTGGTGCGTTATCGTGCCCAAGGTCGCGCTGAGGTGCTGGCCTTTATTGCCCCACTGTCGGGGTTGTTTGCTACTTGTTTGGTTCTTTTTACCCTGCTGGGAGTGATTTTTGCCAGGCAGGTGACCTACGTATTTGCGTGGGGATTTAGCGATAACCCACAGCTATTTGACACCACTGTTGGTTTGGTCCGCATTACCTTTCCGTACCTTGGTTTTATTTCACTGGTGGCCTACGCAGGCGCGTTACTTAACGCCCATCAACGCTTCCTAGTACCCGCTTTCACCCCAGTACTTCTCAATTTATGCCTCATCGGAGCGGCTGTCTTGGCCATGGGCACGTTCGCAGACTGGCCCAGTGTGACTGTTCTGGCGTGGGGGGTGGTCGCGGCAGGCATTGTGCAGATGCTGTTTCAACTGCCGTCATTGATAAAGCTGCAATTGCTGCCTCGTCCAAGTTTACAACGCCAGCATCCAGGTGTGCGCCAGGTAGGTCGTTTATTGGTACCGGCGGTATTGGCCTCCTCGGTAGGCCAAATCAACGCACTGGTGAATACGGTACTTGCCTCAACGCTTATAACGGGCAGTATTTCTTGGTTGTATTACGCAGATCGCCTGCTTGAGTTGCCGGTGGGTTTGGTCGCGGTTGCGCTGGGTACGGTGATGTTGCCGCATTTGTCGAGAATGATCGTAAATGGAGATATGCAGCAGTTTAAGGCCACCTTAGATTGGGGTGTTAACTTAGGTTTGCTGCTGGGTTTGCCTGCGGCAGTGGCGATGTACATTTTAGCCCAGCCGCTAGTAGCTACCATATTCATGAGTATCCCCAGCGGCGCCATGACCCCGCACGATGTCCGCATGGCGGGCTACGCCCTAGAAATGTTTGCTCTGGCCCTGCCTGGTTTTGTGTTGGTCAAAGTATTGGTGCCTGCTTTTTTCGCCAATGAAGACACCCGTTCACCGCTTCGCTATGCTAGTGGAGCGGTCGCGGCAAACCTTATTTTCAGCCTGAGTAGCTTTAGCTGGTTTGGCCATGTGGGCTTGGCCTGGGCGACGGCGATTTCTGCTTGGACCCATGTGATTTTGCTCTATGCAGGGCTGCAACGCCGCGGCTTGTATGTTGTTAGCGGTAAACTCTGGCCGCTACTTTGGAAAATTTGCTTGGCCAGCAGTGGACTAGGGGTGGCACTGCATTTTGGTACCCAGGGATGGGCTTGGCTGCAAATGTCAGAGGGCGTGCGCATTGTCCACATGTTGGTGGTTTGTGTGCTCGGGGTGGGGTTGTACGTTTGCAGTCTTTTGCTCTTTGGTGTACGCCCTAGTCAGCTAAAACACTCAAGCGTCATCACGACTGATTAGCCTATAATCTGCGCATGGAAATTATAAGCGGTGTCCACAACCTAAAACCTCATCACCATGGTAATGTGATTACCATGGGCAATTTTGATGGCGTTCATCACGGCCACCAAATGTTGCTGCATCATCTAGGCGCAAAAAGTCGAGAGTTAGGTGTACCCAGCACTCTAGTCACATTTGAACCGCAGCCGCGCGAGTTCTTTGCTGGATCGCAGGTGCCGCCCCGGCTCACGCGTTTGCGCGAGAAAGTCACTTTGCTGCGCAAAACTCCGTTAGATAGGTTGCTACTGTTGCCGTTCAATGAACGTACTTCGCAAACCTCTGCAACTTGGATAACCGAAGAGCTCTTTCATCAAAGGCTGGGTGCCCGCTATGTTGTGGTCGGAGATGACTTTCGTTTCGGTAGGCGTCGAGAAGGCGACTACGATATGATCAAGGCTTCTGGAGAAAGGTATGGGTATGGGGTTTCCCACGTCGGCACACTTTCCTTTGAAGATGAAAGGGTCAGCAGTACACGTGTGCGAGAGGTGTTAGCGGCAGGAGATTTCGCTCTAGCCGAACGTCTTTTAGGGCACGAGTACTTCATCATGGGACGTGTCGTCTATGGTCGACAGCTTGGTCGGCAGTTGGGTGTGCCTACCGCAAATATAAGATTGCAACGCTATAAGGCTGCACTTGAAGGTGTGTATTGTGTCACTGTGGGTGGTATTGGACCGACCAACTACCAAGGTGTAGCCAACATCGGTGTGCGCCCAACGGTAGATGGTAAAGAGCCGTTGTTGGAAGTACATGTGTTCGATTTCGAAGGTAATTTGTACAACCAATTGTTAACCGTGACCTTCAAAAGAAAGTTGCGAGATGAGCAAACTTTCGACTCCATCGCGATTTTAAAGGGGCAAATTGAAAAAGACATACAGCAGGCCAAGTCTTGGTTCGCTACATCATGAGTAGCTTGTCAAAGTGGCTGAGCTTGGCGTTTGTGGTGCTGGTACTTGATCAAATAACAAAGTACTGGGTGGTGACGACTTTGGAGTACGGAGAGCGTGTTCCTATAACGTCGTTCTTTGCCTGGGTACGTTGGCACAATGATGGCGCGGCTTTTTCGTTTTTGGCGGGTTCCGGGGGATGGCAAAGGTGGTTTTTTGTCGTCATAGCCGTCGCTTTTTCAGCCTATCTGATCTATGAAATCTCGCGCCTTCCGAAACAGGAGAAGATCATGGGGTGGGTGTTTGGTCTAATTTTAGGCGGGGCATTGGGAAACTTGGTCGATCGAGTAATCAATGGCTACGTGGTAGATTTTGTTCTGCTGCATTATAACCAGCACTTTTTTCCAGCATTCAATGTGGCTGATTCTGCGCTTTTTTGCGGCGCGGCACTGTGGATACTCATGATGATTCTCGAACGAAAGTCAACTTCAGTTGAGAGTGCGAATGACTAATATTATCGCTAGGCAGGGTGAGAATGATGTCCAACAAGACACTCCAAGTATCAGTCAAGGATCAAAGGTCACCTTGCATTTTTCTTTGCTGTTTTCTGATGGTGCGGAAATCGACACCACGCGTAACGGCAAGCCTGCGAGCTTTATCGTCGGAGACGGTAGTTTGTTGCCAGGCTTTGAAGAAGTTCTTATGGGACAACGTGTGGGTTACGCTGCACAAATTTTGATACCGGCGGGGGATGCTTTTGGGGAAAGAAATACTGCAAACGTACAACTTATCGAGCGTGAACGCTTTCAGAAAATGGTTGGAGATCAACCCCTAGAAGAAGGTTTGGTGGTGTCTTTTCAGGCACCTGAGGGTGAGTTGCCGGGGGTTGTGCAAGCAGTTTACGAAAAAACCGTGAAAGTCGATTTTAACCATCCGTTGAGTGGCCGCGATATTACATTTGACGTGGCCGTGCTGAAAGTTTCTAAGTGAGTTAACAAGACAAAGCGCGACCCTGTACATCTTCCTGAATGCCGTCATTGTCTTCATCTTTTGAATAGTAAATGCGACCAGCCCGGTTCAATACAATTTGACGAGCATGTTCAATGTTGCCGTTGGTTGGGCAAAATAAGAAATGACCATTTTGCCAATCGGTTAATCCCAGTGGAGTGAAGCGCAGATACCCTCGGTTGCGAAAAGAGCGCCATCGAATATTGGTTTTATGGGTTCTAGAAACAAATGCGATGGTGAAGTCATCGTCGTCAATTTCTCTGTTGTGATTTTTGTCGATGAAGGCGACTGTGCCTTCGTGCCAACGATTACGTTCTGCGCAGCCTGTTTGCCCGCCTGGACAGAGCACCACATTGGCGTTATGGGTAATGGCGGCATGCCGTGCGGTGTAGATCATGCGGGCAAATACATCGCGATAGCTGTCGGCCTCAATTCGTGTTGCAAGGTTTTGCAAGCTAGGCAATGCGTAGCTCAGTAAAATCATCACAATCACTAGGGTAGCCAATAGCTCTACGAGGGTAAGTCCCACCGGTTTGTTCGCCATACATCGATGTTGGGCAGATCAATGGTTTGTGTCTGTAGGATTGTCGGCTTATGCGGCGTGGGTTTATTCCATGTCTAGCTTTTTCAGCTTATAACGAAGGGCGCGGAAAGTGATGCCGAGTTCCTTTGCAGCGGCGGTTTTATTCCACCGAGTTTTATCTAGTGCCTGGGTGATGAGTTCTCGCTCGATGCCTTCGAGGAAATCTTCCAGACTTTGACCTGGCGGTAAATTCCAGCTGTGGGTTTGGGCGCGCGGCGTATCTTGCGGTTTGTCTGTAACGGTTGGCGCAACGGCAGCGGGTTCATCAAAGTGCGTTTGTAATTGCAAGTCTGCGGCTTTGATGTCGTTGTCTTCACACAGCGTGAACGCTCTTTCTAAGATGTTTTCGAGCTCTCGCACATTGCCCGGAAAGTCATATTGCTGCAGCGTTGTGAGTGCACCCGAACTGATACTCGGTACTTCTTGGGCGTACTCGTTGGCGAGTCGATTGAGGCAGGCTGCCGCAAGTTCATTGATGTCTTCTAAATGTTCTCTTAATGCGGGGATGTGTAATTCTATGACATTGATTCGGTAGTAGAGGTCTTGGCGAAACCGGCCTGCGTTGACTTCTTCAGCTAGATCTTTGTGGGTGGCACAAAGTACCCGTATGTCTGTTGTGTCCTCGGCTTGAGAACCCACCGGTCGCACCGCCTTTTCTTGTATTGCTCGCAGCAGTTTTACTTGCATAGACAGCGGTAAATCTGCCACTTCGTCGAGGAACAGAGTGCCTCCTGCGGCGGCTTGGAATAGGCCTAACTTATCGGCTACTGCACCGGTAAATGAACCTTTTACATGACCAAAAAATTCGCTTTCCATTAACTCAGAGGGAATCGCTCCGCAGTTGACGGCGATAAAATCGCCGCCAGCGCGAGGGCCCAGGGAATGAATTAAGCGCGCGGCAACCTCCTTGCCTGAGCCAGATTCACCTGCGATGTAGATGGGTGCTTGGCTGCGCGATAGCTTGGCAATTTTGCCACGAAGAGTGTCCATGGTTTGAGATGTGCCCAGGAGTTTGGCGGTCACATCAACGATTTCGTTAGCTTGGTTCACTTTTAGAGCCGTTTCTACCAAGCTGCGCAATTGGTCTAAGTCGATGGGTTTTTGTAAAAAATCAAAGGCACCTGCTTTGAGCGCAAAAATGGCAGTGTCCATGGAACCAAATGCGGTGATCATTGCCACCGGTAGTTCAGGGCAGTTCTGGTTGATATGCGCAACCAATTGTAATCCGTCGCCGTCGGGTAATTGCATGTCAGTCAGGCACAAATCAAAGGATTGATTATTCAGTAGATCGAGTGCCTCGGACAGGTTTGCAGCGGCGGCGGTTTCTATATCCATGCGTCCCAAAGTAATTTCTAACAATTCACGTATGTCTGGTTCGTCATCAACAATGAGGGCGCGTTTTTTTGTCATGAGGATATCCGGTCAGGGTGGGCGAACAATATTCTGAAACAACTGCCGCCCGCTGCATGTTTAAAGTAGGTCAATTGTGCTTGATTGGCTTCACACAGTTCTTTGCTGATATACAAGCCTAAGCCTGTGCCAGTCGTGGCAGTGGTGTTAAACGGTTGGAATAGAGAGCTGATTTGCTCTGGGTCAACTCCCGCACCATAGTCGATCACGTTAAGGTAAGGCCGCTCTGAGTTGCTATCAATACCGCCTTCTAAATGGGCGATTGGGCCGGCGTCGTTGTCGCTTGAATATCTGATGGCATTGTCCACGAGATTTGTGATGGCTTGAGTAAGGTGCGCTGGGTCGACTCGAATAACTGTTTCCCTCGGGTTTACTGAGATACTTAGCTGAGCACCTGGAAAGGCGCTACTAGATTGCTGCAAAAATTCTGTCAGATGCTCTTGTAGGGTTATGCGCTGGGGCTGTGGAACGCGCCGACGAGACATCTCTAAGACGCTTTCTACCACACCATTCATGCGTGAACAGTGGTTGATAATGATGTCGGTGAGCCGTTGATCTGCCGCTTGCAGGTCTTCACTTTCGTTGAGCAACTGAGCGGCATGACTGATCGCCCCAAGCGGGTTTCGAATTTCATGCGCAATGCTT
>QIGT01000467.1 GCA_003230835.1 Gammaproteobacteria bacterium | reverse complement strand
ATTGACCGATGGGTTCACCAAATTGTTCACGCTGGTGCACATAGGGCATCACCACGTCCAAACAATTTCGCATGATGCCCAAGGGTCCCCCGGCGAGTACCACACGCTCATAGTCCAAACCACTCATCAATATACGCACACCCTGACCAACATTACCCAGTATCTGGGTTTTAGGCACACGACAATCTTCGAAGATGAGCTCTGCGGTGTCTGAGCCGCGCATGCCAAGCTTGTCCAGCTTTTTGCCGGTAGAGAAACCTGCTGTGCCTGCTTCTATTAGGAAGGCGGTAATTCCTTTAGAGCCTAGCGTCGGGTCAACGGTGGCATACACCACCAGTACATCCGCACCTGGACCATTGGTGATC
This sequence comes from Gammaproteobacteria bacterium, assembly GCA_003230835.1. GTDB lineage: Bacteria > Pseudomonadota > Gammaproteobacteria > Pseudomonadales > Azotimanducaceae > UBA4421. The sequence continues at coordinate 7,917 of QIGT01000467.1, read as the reverse complement.
CACATTTTGTTGCCGTTCAAGACATAGTCATCACCATCTTCGATAGCGCGCAACTTTAGTGCCACTACATCAGATCCTGCATTGGGCTCACTCATTGCCAGAGCGCCTAAAAACTCACCACTCACCAAGCGCGGTAGATAAGCTTGTTTTTGTTCGGCGCTACCAAAACGATGTATTTGGTTGGTGCATAAATTGGAGTGCGCACCATAAGATAGCCCTACCGAAGCGGAAGCTCGGCTGATTTCTTCCATCACAACCGTGTGCGCCAAGTAACCGAGGTTTATGCCGCCATATTCCTCCTCGACGGTCATTCCATGCACCCCCAGCTCACCCAGTTTGGTCCACAGATCACGAGGAAATTGATTGTCCTTGTCGATTGCTTGCGCTCGCGGCTCAATCTCTTTCGCTGCAAATGCCGCGACACTGTCGCGTAACATGTTGACGGTTTCGCCCAGACCGAAGTCAAATTCTGGAATATTACTCAATACCACCCACCACCTAGGGAGCCTCTAATTCCTCTGGGCGCGCATGATACCAAAATGATGCTTTTCTAGGCGGCTTCTTTGCACCCTGGATCGAAAATATTCACCGGCGTAGGCGGCATTAAGAACTCTTCCAAGAGCTGAGATTCTAGTGCCAACGCAGCATCCATCTGCCGCGCCTTAACATGCCCGAAGCCCCTTATTTGCAAGGGTATTTTTGCAATGGCCACGGCCCCAGCAAGGTTTTGTAGCGTCAGCTGAGGCACAATCTGCGCCATGGTCTGCTCAAAGTGCGCAATGATAAACAGCGCCTGCTTTCGTTCTGCGCTGTAGGCAAACGGATCAAATATTGTATTGCGAATTCCTCGCATTGAGGCAAGCAGCCCAAATGCTGCCTTCATCCACCCACCGAACTTACGCTTACGCTCACCCATGAGCGGTGGCGCAAGCAAGTAGGTGAGCTGAGCGCCTGGGGCGAAAGTCTCAGCAATTTGTTGGGCGAAAGTGTCCGATGTGTACAACCGGGCGACTTCAAATTCGTCTTTAATCGCCAACAGTTTTGCATAGCTCTCTGCCACCGCGCACGCCAATACTTCACTGCCCGGCTTAATTTCTCTTTCTCGTAATGCTACCAGCTCTACGAATGCAGTAAAACGAGACGCCAGCTTTTCGCCGTCATAGGCGATTAGATGATTACGACGATGTTGCATAAGCTGCGCAAGTGGCAAGACAGAATCAGACTGAGTTGTTTTAGCGGGTTGCTGAGGATGCACAGCCATCCAACGGCCCAATTTCAGCGCGATCAAGTTGCGCTCGACCGCAGTACCATTGATACGAATGGCCTCTTCTAAAGCAGCATAACTCAGAGGTATACCGCCTAATTGGTAGGCGTAACCCAGCAACACAATATTAGCCTGCTGGGTATCCCCCAACTGTTCTGCTACCACTTCTTCAACTGGTATACTTTGCATTCGTCCAACCACAGATTTTACTCGTTGCATGCGTTTCGCAGATTGCGTATCGCTAGACTGGCTTAAGACAAAGTCTGCTGTTGGCGCAATGTGCGAATTCACTACCGCCAACGTGTCGCTTGATAACAACGCCATGGACTCGTTGCTTGCTGCAGACACCAAGTCACACGCCACCAACGTATCGACACACGCCTCGGGGATTCTAGGCGTGTGAAAAACAGCGCCCTCCACTCCATTGTTTTCACCACTGCTGATCCGAATATGTGAATATACAGCACCACCTTTTTGTGCCAAGCCAGTCATATCCAAGCTAAGCACCTCCTTGCCATCTATTTTCGCCGCTGTCGCCAACAATGCACTTACGGTGACGATACCAGTGCCTCCGACCCCTGCGATGAGTATGTTGGCCGCTTCTTTTTTCCCAGGTTCATCAACTTCACCAAAGCGCTGCAAGTTACTTCCAGCGTCGCTTTCTCCGCTGCCACGGGCTCGATTAAGCTCGCCGCTAACCTCTACGAAGGCAGGGCAAAACCCGCTTGCGCAGGACAGGTCTTTGTTGCAGCTGGTTTGATTGATTTTTCGCTTGGTTCCTAGCGCAGTTTCTAGTGGCTCTACTGCAACGCAATTCGATTGAACAGTACAGTCACCACAGCCATCACACACGGCCTCGTTAATCAGTAATCGAGGTCGATTGTCTTCGATGAGCCCGCGCTTTCGTCGACGACGCAATTCGGTAGCACAGGTTTGCTCATAGACAATAATCGACACACCGGATACTTCACGCAACTGACATTGCACAGCATCTAGTTCACTGCGATGACGTATTTCGACGCCTAAGTCTGGCAAGCTTTCAGGCTCGTCACTGACAACCATTATGTGTTGCACGCCTTCCGCTTTAACCTGAGCGATCACATCGGCGACGCTCAAATCGCCATCGGTTGGCTGGCCCCCAGTCATGGCGACCGCGTCGTTGTAGAGAATCTTGTAAGTGATATTTACCTTGGCAGCAACTGCCTGGCGTATGGCTAAAATGCCAGAATGGAAGTAGGTGCCATCACCCAGATTGGCAAACAAATGCTTCTCTCGTGTAAAGGGTGCTTCGCCTACCCAGGTCACACCTTCACCCCCCATTTGTGTGCAGCTGTCTGTTTTACGCTGCATCCACTGGACCATATAGTGACAGCCAATTCCGGCTGTCGCTCTGCTGCCTTCGGGAACACGAGTAGAGGTATTGTGGGGACACCCGGCGCAAAAAAGTGGCGTACGTTCATCTCGCGCATAAGCGTCTAAATTTTTTGTATGTTGCTTAGTTATAGCTAGTCTTGCGAGCAACTCAGGTTGGTTGAGGTCTAGTCGCATAACCAGTTGTTGCATGAGATCTGTGACCTCAAGAATGCCAGTGCTGGAGATGCACACTGCACCCTCAACTGTATGCTTTCCTTCAACCGCAACAGTGCTGTGACCATATAAAATTTCTTTGATCTGGGGCTCAACAAAGGCCCGCTTTTCCTCTACCACCCAAATTTTATCCACGCGTTTCGCAAACTCATGGATGAGTTGCGCATCTAGCGGCCAAGTCATACCCAACTTGAGCAATTCGATGCCACTGGCCGCCATCTCTTGTACGGTGAGAAAACCTAACTGGCTGCAAGCTTCTCGCACGTCTCGATAAGCTTTACCCGCAGTGATGATGCCTATCTTTGCCTTGCCTCTGGGAGTGCTGTTCGTATCCGACTGCGTGACCCATTTGTTGATCCCCGCAAAACGTGCATATTCAATAGCAGCAGGCAGCTTTTGATTCAGCGTACGTATTTCTTGTGCGCCCGGTGTATCTTCGATACGAATGTGCAGATCTGCTGCCGGTGACGCTCTAAATTTAGTGTAACGATCTAAACCAACTTCCACTGTCGCAGCACTGTCCATGTGGTCGGCAACCGCTTTAAGGGCGACCCATAAGCCGCTATGTCGAGACATTTCCCAGCCCAGAACGGCAAAATCAAGCACATCCTGCACATCGCTAGGATTCAGCACGGGTAACATCATGTCTTGTAACGCAAACTCGCTTTGGCTCGCTTGACTGGAAGACTTGGCGCCCGGGTCGTCTCCAACCACCAGCAAAACACCGCCCTTTGCAGAAGTTCCCCAGGCGTTGGCGTGTCGAATTGCATCGCACGACCGGTCTAGTCCTGGCGCTTTGCCATACCAGAGGCCAAAAACCCCATCAACCTTCGCCCCTTCGTGCAAGCCCACTTGTTGTGACCCCCACACCGCAGTAGCAGCAAGGTCTTCATTGACACCAGGCTGGAAGACGACATTTTGCGCACTCAACCGGGCTTCCTGAGACCATAATTCCTTATCTAGCCCACCCAGTGGAGATCCTCGATAGCCTGAAACAAATCCACCATTGGTGAAACCTGCCTGCTGGTCGAGGCTTGCTCTGGTTTGCAACGCTCGGACTAAGGCCTGAATACCCGACAGCAATACAACACCACTGTTCTGCTCGTAGCGGTCTGAGAGCATAAACGGTACTTGATTGGTAGCAGCACTCATAGTGTCAGCACTCATAAAGGGTCCTCCTTGGGCATTAATACTAACCAGGAAACACGAGGATTCGGTTGCCTTTTTGCAGCATAGGGCTTAATAATTAGTACATATTCATGGAATATGGTTCAAATTTAGGATGAAACCTTTAGACACATTTGACCTAAAGATACTGCACGAATTACAGCAAAATGCAGAACTGTCTATGCAAGAACTTGGCGACCGGGTGGGCCTTTCCCACACGCCCTGCTGGCGGCGAGTGAAAAGGCTAGAAAACGATGGCGTGATTCGAAAGCGTGTCACGTTGTTGGACGCAAATAGCCTACATCTCGCGGTGAACGTTTTTGTACACGTCACGCTGCGCAATCACCAAGAAAATGGTCTGACCTTATTCGAAGAATCGGTACGCGACATCCCAGAAATTGTGGAATGTTATACCGTTTCAGGCGACCGCGACTTCTTGCTTCGAGTGGTGGTGGCTGATGTCTCATCCTACGAACAACTCCTAAAACACAGCCTCATCAATTTGCCTGGGGTTGACAACTTAAGCAGCACCTTCGCCTTGCGACAGGTTAAATACACTACCGAATATCCATTGAGCGCCATGAGCTCAGAATGAACGTTGAATCACTCAAGGACAATCATCTCAGCACCCTCTTCAACGCGATCTCCGACGGCAAAAAGTACTGCGCTGACTTGGCCTGATTTCGGCGCGACCACAGCGTGCTCCATCTTCATCGCTTCCACCACAACCAAAACGTCACCCGTAGTAACTTTGTCACCAACAGCGGCATTGACTGCAATGATTTGACCAGGCATTGGTGATATCACCCCTCCTTGGGTTAGAGTTTGGCCTTGGAAACGAGCCATATCATCGGTGATATCAAAAAATTTCTCGCTATGCCCATTCAGCATGACCAACAATACGCCTTCGCGGATCAGAACCTGGCCAGAGTACCCGTCTGCTTGTTCTGCTGAACTTTCGGCACTTAAGGTGGCCGTAAAAAACCCATCGCATTCAAATTGAATATCTGCGACTTGGCTTTCGCCATTCACTCGGATGTGCACCTCTCGCTGTGAATGTTCCTCGACCTCCACCGCGTACATGACCTTCCCCTGAGCCAAAGATATTTGCCTAAAGTTATTTTGATTGAGTCGAAAGCCTGCCAAACCTTGCCAGGGATCACCACCCCCCTCTACCGACAATCGATGTAAGCGATAGCTACCGGCAATAGCCGCAGCGATATTCTTAACCTGAGGGACAACGCTGTCGTGAACCTGCTCCGCCAGTTGAGTCGTGTAGTCGCCTTGCGCAAAAGCACTATGTTGAATTAACCCCAACAAATATCCTAAGTTGTGGTCTACGCCAGCCACACGTGCACCAGCGAGCGCCTGAGCAAGTTTTCGAATGGCCTCGTCTCGATTATTGCCATGGGCGATAAGCTTCGCCAACATGGGGTCATAGTGCATCGATACTTCATCGCCAACAGCAACGCCGGTATCGGTGCGAATGCTGCTCGGAATATCAAAACATTCTATACGCCCAGTCGAAGGCAAAAATTTGTTGGAAGGATTTTCGGCATATAGACGAACCTCGATGGCGTGGCCTCGTAGTTGCACATCATCTTGAGTGATGGGCAACACTTCGCCAGCCGCGACCTTGAGCTGTAGTTCAACCAGATCTAGGCCAGTGATCGCTTCGGTAACAGGATGTTCAACCTGCAGCCGAGTATTCATTTCCATGAAATAAAATTTATCGCCCTCGGTTATAAATTCAACCGTACCCGCATTAACGTAGCCTACCTGTTGTGCGGCCTTAACTGCACTCTCACCTAGTTGAGTACGTAAGCTTGCGTTGATGGTCGGTGCCGGCGCCTCTTCAACAACTTTTTGATGACGGCGTTGGACTGAGCAGTCGCGTTCAAACAGATAGACAACATTACCGTGGGTATCAGCCATCAACTGAACTTCGATATGTTTAGGTCGGGTGAGGTAACGCTCCAGTAAAACCTCATCATCACCAAAAGCATGCATAGATTCACGCTTTGCGCTGTGAAGCTGGGTGATGAACTCCTCTGCATTGCTTACCAACCGCATGCCTTTACCGCCGCCGCCCGCAGACGCTTTGATCAACAATGGAAACCCAATGCGCTTGGCATGTTCCCAAAGCATATCCTCAGCTTGGTCTGCGCCATGATAGCCAGGCAATATAGGCACCCCGGCGGCCTCCATCAGACGTTTCGCTTGAATTTTCGAGCCCATACTGCGAATGGATTCTGCGCTGGGTCCAACAAAGGCAATGTCTGCTTGCACACAGGCTTCCGCAAAATCAGCATTTTCCGACAAAAAGCCATATCCCGGATGAATGGCTTGAGCCTGGGTTTGCAGCGCAGCAGCAATGATACGATCGATAACAAGATAGCTTTCCGTTGCAGGCGCTGGCCCGACGTAAACCGCCTCATCGGCAAGCTGCACATGCAGGGCCTTTCTATCTACATCAGAATATACCGCTATAGTACGCAGCCCCAAGGCTTTGGCAGTGCGAAATACGCGGCATGCTATTTCGCCTCGATTGGCTACTAACAAGGAATTAAACATAAGTGAATTTACCGTGGCTACATTCTAAACACACCAAATGGCGATGTGGGTTGATGTGGTTCCCGGGTTGCAACCGATAAGGCAAGACCAAGGATATCTCTGCTATCAACCGGGTTAATCACGCCATCGTCCCACAAACGCGCAGAAGCAAAGTAGGGATGGCCTTCTTCTTCATAGCGCTGCCGGATGCCTGCCATAAATTCTTCTTTTTCAGTAGCCGGCCATTGTTCGCCTCGAGCCGACAGACTTTCTTCTCGTACCGTCGCCAGTACTTGGGCTGCTTGCTCGCCACCCATCACAGAAATGCGCGCATTGGGCCATGTCCATAACATACGCGCCCCGTAGGCACGCCCGCACATGGCATAATTACCGGCGCCAAAAGAGCCTCCGATAACCACCGTAAATTTTGGCACTCGTGCACAGGCCACAGCGGTGACCATCTTTGCCCCATCTTTGGCAATACCTTGGTGTTCATACTTTTGACCCACCATAAAACCGGTGATGTTTTGCAAGAACAGCAAAGGTACGCCGCGGCGATCTGCCAGCTGAATAAAGTGTGCAGCCTTGATGGCGCTTTCAGAAAACAAAATACCGTTGTTCGCAACAATGGCTACTGGCACACCATGAATATGAGCAAAACCACAAACCATAGTCTCGCCGTAGAGTTTTTTGAATTCATGAAATTCCGAACCATCTACCAACCTCGTGATGACTTCACGAACATCAAACGGCGTTCGTGTGTCTTGTGGGATGACCCCATAAATTTCATCTGCGTCGTACAGGGGTTGCTGACTAGGCTTTTGTTCAACAGTAGATGAAAAGCGTTGGTGACTTTGCGCCAGCACCTCGCGGGCCAGCATTAATGCATGCTCATCATCTTCTGCCAGATAGTCGGTCACCCCGGAAATTCGACTGTGGACTTCACCACCACCTAGCGTTTCTGCATCTACCACCTCACCCGTGGCTGCTTTCACCAACGGCGGGCCACCTAGAAAAATGGTACCTTGCTCTTTCACAATGATCGCCTGATCACACATCGCAGGCACGTACGCGCCACCTGCAGTGCACGAGCCCATCACCACCGCCAGTTGCACAATACCCATGGCCGACATGTTCGCTTGGTTGTAGAAGATTCTACCGAAGTGTTCTCGATCCGGAAAAACGTCTGCCTGTAGCGGCAAAAACGCTCCGCCAGAGTCAACCAAGTAAATACAAGGCAAATGATTTTCTAACGCAACCTGTTGGGCACGTAAGTGTTTCTTTACTGTCATCGGATAGTAAGTGCCACCTTTAACTGTGGCATCATTGGCAATGATGAGACACGG